>DATFAW010000421.1:0-3565 GCA_035254165.1 Paludibacter sp. | reverse complement strand
GGATCTGTATCAAAAGCACGCAAATCACGCAAATCACACGAATTTTCACAAATAAGACTTTTCAAGTCAAATGTAATTGTCTGCTTTTTAATTCAATAAAATTGCATTGATTTGTGTTATTTGCGTTCAAAAAATACTTTTGATACAGCCTTCATGTAATGTTATTGAATCAATTCTGCATGAAATAGGATTTGTTCCATTTCCAGTTGTACTTTTTCAGCTTCAAGACGGGCTGCCTTGGCATAATCGGCATCGGATGAAGCATAGATAATCTGGCGCGAAGAGTTTACCAGCAAACCGCAAGTGCTGTTTAAACCATATTTAGCTACTTCTGCCAAACTTCCACCTTGTGCTCCAACACCCGGAACCAACAAGAAGTGTTCAGGTATAATGGCACGGATATCGGTCAACATCTCTGCTTTGGTGGCGCCTACCACGTACATCATATTTTCATCAGTTCCCCAGTTGAGCGACGCCCTCAGCACTTTTTCAAACAGACGTTCGCCTGTTTCGGCATCTTTCATGAACTGAAAATCGAAAGCACCTTTGTTAGAGGTCAAAGCCAGCAATGTCACCCATTTGCCTTCGTAAGTAAGAAATGGAGTTACCGAATCTTCGCCCATATACGGTGCAACGGTTACGGAGTCAAACTCCATATTACCAAAGAAAGTGCGTGCATACATAGCCGAGGTATTACCAATATCGCCACGTTTGGCATCGGCAATAATAAACTGATCGGGATAGTTTTCGCGGATATAATCCACCGTGCGTTCCAACGTTTCCCAACCTTCCAGTCCCAGGCTTTCGTAAAAAGCCAGGTTTGGTTTGTAAGCCACACACAAGTCGGCAGTGGCATCGATAATGGCTTTGTTGAACTCGAATATCGCATCTTCCGACTCGTCGAACAAATGCTCGGGAATCTTATTTACATCGGTATCTAATCCCACGCAAAGAAATGATTTCTTGCGCTGTATGTTTTCAAATAATTCTTGTTTGGTCATAATCTGGTGTAAATGTTTAATGTGTAATGGTGTAATACTAATAACGCGACCGAAGGGAGCTAATATCTATTAATAACGCCGAAGGCTAATATCGTGACCGAAGGAAACAAATAACGCCGAAGGCTAATAACGTTTACAGCTCACTTTCTTTCAGTCTTTCTGCATTCTCGGCCACTATCAGTTGGTCAATTACACCTTGTACATCGCCACCCATAAAGGCCGACAGATTGTAAATGGTGAAATTGATGCGGTGATCGGTAATACGGCCTTGCGGATAATTGTACGTGCGGATTTTGGCCGAGCGGTCGCCCGTAGAAACCATGGTTTTACGTTTCGAGCCTATTTCGTCCAGGTATTTTTGATGCTCTACAGCGTATAAGCGCGAACGAAGCTCGTTCATAGCTTTCGCTTTGTTCTTATGTTGCGATTTTTCGTCCTGGCATTGCACCGTGGTACCCGTAGGAATGTGCACCAACCGGATGGCCGAATACGTTGTATTTACCGACTGGCCACCGGCACCCGACGAACAGAAAGTATCTACGCGAACATCCGATTCCTTCAATTCATAATCAAACTCTTCCATCTCCGGAAGCACAGCCACCGTGGCTGCCGAGGTGTGAACACGTCCCTGAGTTTCGGTTTGAGGCACACGTTGCACACGGTGAACGCCCGACTCGTATTTCAATGTTCCGTATACATTTTCGCCCGAAACGGTAAAGATAACTTCTTTGTATCCACCCGAAGTTCCTTCGCTGACATTAGTAACTTCCACTCTCCAGCCTTTCGTTTCGCAGTATTTGAGGTACATGCGGAAAAGATCGCCGGCAAAGATTGCGGCTTCATCACCTCCGGTTCCACCACGAATTTCGACAATGGCATTTTTATTATCTTCCGGATCGGCCGGAATCAACAATAACTTGATATTTTCCTCCATTTCAGGAATCTTAGGCTCAATCTCGTCAATTTCGGCTTTGGCCATTTCGCGCATTTCGGGGTCCGATTCAGTACTTATCAATTCTTTAGCCTCAGCCAAATGCGATAATGCCGTTTTATATTCCTGTTGTGCTTCCATGATACGCTGCAATTCGCGATACTCTTTGTTGAGTTTCACGTATCGTTTCATATCGCCAATCACAGCAGGATCGGTTATTAATGTCGAAATCTCTTCGAACTTATGTTGTAATCCTTCTAATTTTTCTAAAAGTGTCTTTTCAGCCATATAGTGTGTTGAATCGTGTATTTTTTTGAGTTGAGTAAAAATTGTCTTTATTTATTTAAGATCACGACAGTATCTTTTCTTCTTTCACATTCGGTTTTCAGGTTCTCGGCAAATTTCTTTATTCTCCATTCTATAATACTTCGATATCGCTTCTTTGTGATAAAGATATTGAAAAACCAGCCAAATTTAATCTTCGCATTTGTAACCAGCAGCACCTCGTTGTTCTTCTGTGGAATAAAAGTTACAGTTCCCAACGCATTTTTCATCAATAAACTTGAATAGATGATGTTCGCGTTAACTTTGATCGTTCCATTGGTGTATCTCGTTTTTGTAACAATGGCATCTACTTTTGCATCTTTGAAAGTTGTAAAGTGAGGAACGACAACATCAAAAACACCATGCATTATTCCTGTTTTATTATCTCTACTCGCTGATTTGACAACAATAATCACTTCATTGTTTTTATTTTGCAACCCCAAGTCCTTAAATGCCCATTGAAAAAGATGCGCGGGCGTATTATTAAAATCGGTTATCAAATAATCAGCAACATCCGTTGCTACTTTATTTGATACTCTGAGCCTTGTTTCATAGAATGTTTTAAATTCGCCATCATCGTAAACAGATGATATAGAATCGGACGGTGATGCCTTTGACAACAAAAAAAATGAAAGAAAAACAACAAACAGGATATTACGCTTTTTCATCTGGTAAGTAAACAAATTCATATTTCACACTCCCCGGTTAGTCTGGGGTTTTTTCTTGTCTTTTCTCACACTCTTTCTTGATGTTTTCGGAAAACTTTTTAATTCTCCATTCTATAATGCTTTTGTAACGCTTCTTAGTGATAAAGATATTGAAAAACCAACCAAAGCGGATTCTAACATTCGCAACAAGCAATTGTTCATTGTTTTTTTGTGGAATTATAGTTATGGTTCCCAATCCATTTTTCAACAATAAACTGGAATAAATAATATCTGCAATAACTTCTATTTCTCCACTTTTACGTGTTTTTTTTGCAACAATTGCATCTATTTTTACATTCTTGAATGTTGTAATATTTGGAACTATAATATCGAAAAGGCCATGTGTTATACCTGTTTTTTCATCGAATTGCGACGGTTTAATAATAAACGTCAATTCATTTTCCTTTTTTTCCTGCAGCCCTAAATCTTTCAATGCCCAATTAAACAGGTTAGCTGGTGAGTTATAAAAATCACTAATCAGATTTTCAGACACATCACCCACAACTTTATTGGTTGCTTTGAATTTCGTCTTGTAATGCGTTACGAATTCACCATCTTTGTAAACAGTCAAAATAGAATCGGGCGCTAGTTCAACTGCAGGC
>DATFAW010000420.1:0-10512 GCA_035254165.1 Paludibacter sp. | reverse complement strand
GATTTTGCGTTCAATATATTAAAAACTGAAAGCAAATCCATCAAACAGGCTACTGAAATTTTTGCAAACTATAATGTCAAAGAACTCTTAAAAATAATCTTTAGAACTTAACAGCCCTGCTTTAGGGGCTAGGGGTTGTTTAAATAATAAACTTATGAAGTCATATATTAAAGCCATTTCGTATTATTTGCCTGAGAAAGTAGTTACTAATGCAGACCTGGTAAAAGAATTTCCGGAATGGACAATAGAAAAAGTTGCCGGAAAAATAGGTGTAAATCAACGGCATATTGCATCTGAAACAGAAACAGCTTCGGATATGGCAACACGTGCTGCGGAAAAACTTTTTAGTGAACATAACATTGATCGTTCTACAATTGATTTTATATTACTTTGTACCCAAAGTCCTGATTATTTCTTGCCAACTTCAGCCTGTTTACTTCAGAATCGCTTAGGGCTGTCTACTTCTTGTGGGGCATTAGACTTTAACTTGGGTTGTTCCGGCTTTGTCTATGGTTTGTCGTTGGCTAAAGGGTTGATTGCCGGTGGAATTGCAAAAAATGTTTTGCTGCTGACTGCAGAAACTTATTCGAAGCACATTCATCCTAAAGACAAAGGTAATCGCACCATATTTGGTGACGCTTCGGCTGCAACGCTTGTTTCAACTGATGGCTTTGTGTCTATCGAAGACTTTTGCCTGGGAACAGATGGTCGCGGTGCAGAGAATCTGATCGTTAAGAATGGCGGACTTCGTCAACCGAATGAAGCATCTGATTTGACTTTTGATGATGCTGGCAACCCGACTTCGTCTGATTATTTATACATGAATGGCGGCGAAATTTTTAGTTTTACTTCAGAGGCGGTTCCGGTTTTAGTGGATCAAGTATTGGGGAAGAATCATTTGGCCAAGGACGATATTCAGTTGTTTGTGTTTCATCAGGCCAATAAATACATGATGAATTATTTGCGAAAATTGATTGATGTAGAACCTGAAAAGTTTTATTTCTTTCTTGAAAATGTTGGAAATACGGTTTCTTCTACTATTCCGATTGCATTATCTGAAGCCCAAAAGGAAGGCAAATTGAATGGAAATATTCTGATTGCAGGTTTTGGCGTTGGTTATTCGTGGGGTGCAACAGTTTTAAAATGCAGTTGACAGTTCACAATTGATAGTTCCCAATTATAAGTGATTAGTTTATAGCTAACTGATTAAAACTAATCGCTTGTAATTGACCATTAACCATTTATCATTAATTACTATTTCGTAATGATTATCCTCAAAAAGCATGAAATTCCTAAACTCAACAAGATTCAATTGTCGCTTAGTTTATTGCTGATTGCTTCGCCGTGGATAATTTTATTTGTTACTACTAGCGTTATTGCCCACCATTCAGTATTTAATTCTGTACCACATTGGTCCGATGAATTGTCGTACTGGCACGAAATCCTTTCATTCAGTCAAAAGGGGTTGAACTTTGGTTATTATACCATGAATGAGGCTTTGCCAAAATGTTTATCGTTTGGTTCACATGGCTTTGGTGCCGTTTCAGTTTATGCTCTATTTGGAAAAATCTTCGGTTGGAAAACGTATTCAATTGTTATTGCCAATGCATTTTTTATGTCGTTGGTTTTTTTATTTCTAATAGTATATGTGAAAGTTTCGTCAAAGTACTTACTTTACATTCTGTTTTTCAGTCTTACTTACACGCCTTTGATTTTGTTTTCATCTACATCCATGGCTGAGCTACTGAATTGTTCAGTGCTAATCGTTTATTTCAGTATGCTTTATATTTACCTCAAACGAGGCAATCGAAACCAGCTTGTAGCGTTACTTTTGTTTTGTACGGCAATTTCATTTATACGCATTATCTACATTGTTCTGTTTCTACCGTTGCTGTTCAAAAGGAAAAATGAATTTCAATTTGATCTGAAATTTCTGATTTCGGTTGTTGGGTGGATTGTATTTAGTGCTTTGCTTTTTGTGCTGAATAATATCTTTGTCTCACCTTATCCAGATTCTTTTCTCAATGAATTGCTTTCCAGCAAGGGTTTTTCTGAATTTGTTAGTAATTTTGTAGCCCATTTTGTTCAAAACTCATGGAACCTGATTAATCCGGTTTCAGAGAACATTATTCAAGTTTTGAACCGGTATTTTGCCGTTTTCGTATGTTTGATTTGCTTGGTTAAATCAAAGTCAATTCAAACACGATTTAAAAAGATCGAAATCGGATATTTTATCGTATTTTTGATTTTGTTTCTATTCTTGTTAATCAGTATAGCTGCTTATGATGTTTTGGATTGGCGGGATTATAGAGTGATTGCTCCGGTTCTGTTTGGTAGTATTTTATTCTTGATGTTGAATGGAAGACGTTTTATAGTCTATTTTTCATTAGTCGTAAACCTATTGGGAATTATCTTTCTGTTGATTTCGCCGCAGATCTTGGATTCATTTAATGAAGGTCGATATATAAAACCAATTGAAAATAAGATGCTGGATCGTATTATTTATACTAAATGTCCGTATTCCCGTTTTGAAAACACAATTGTTGTTCAGCAATTTAATTCCGATGTGGTTTTGAATACTCCGGCAGGAATTGGAATTACTTGTGCGGATACTTTATCCGATAAGCTTAATTCAAGATACATATATTCGAAAAACAAACAGGCATTCTTGACCTATAGGATCATTGATTCAAACGAATCAGGATTTTTATATCAAAAGATTCCTGATAATTAACTATTTGTCATTTATAATTAGTCATTAAAGAGATGATTCCTTTCAATAAACCATATCTTACCGGCAAAGAAGCGCATTACATGTACGAAGCTGTTTTTACCGGAAAACTTTCGGGCAATGGCATGTTTACCCAACGTTGTCAGGCATACTTTGAAAAACGCTACGGATTCCAGAAATGCTTGTTGACAACTTCATGCACGGACGCATTGGAAATGGCTGCCATTTTGTGTGATGTTCAACCCGGCGATGAAGTTATCATTCCAAGTTATACGTTCGTTTCTACTGCCTTGGCATTTGTCCGTCAGGGGGCAAAGATAGTTTTTGCTGACAGTCAGGTTAACCATCCCAATATCGATGCCGATAAGATTGAAGCACTGATTACCCCAAAAACCAAAGTGATAGTTCCTGTTCATTATGCCGGCATGGCTTGCGATATGGATAAAATTATGGCATTGGCTGATAAATACAATTTGCTGGTGGTAGAAGATGCTGCGCAAGCGGTGGATTCTTTCTATGACCCCCTGCCCCCTAAAGGGGAGGTAGAGAGGGAGTGCAAACCAGTAGAGATTATAGCAACTTCAGAAAATAGCACGAAGACTTCAATTATCAACTCTTGTTCCTCTTTAGGGGTTAGGGGGCGTTCTCTGGGAAGTATTGGTCATCTTGCTGCTTTTTCGTTTCACGAAACGAAGAACATTATTTCGGGTGAAGGTGGTATGTTAGCTATTAACGATGAGCGTTTTATTCATCGCGCCGAAATTATTTGGGAAAAAGGAACCAACCGTGCCGAGTTTTTCCGTGGAGAAGTCAATAAATACGGCTGGGTTGATATAGGTTCTTCTTTTTTACCTTCTGAAGTTATTGCGGCCTTCCTTTGGGCGCAAATCGAACATCTTGATGAGATCCAAGACAAACGCAAGGAGCATTGGAACCGGTATTATGAAGCATTAAAACCACTTGCAGATAACGGACTTTTTAAGTTGCCCTTGAAACCGGAATATGCTACCAATAATGCGCATATGTTTTATTTGGTTTGTCCTTCGCTCGAAGAAAGAACGAAGTTGATCAATACACTAAAACAAAATGAAATATTGGCAGTATTTCATTATTTGAGTTTGCATAGCAGTCCTTATTATACCGAGAAACACGATGGACGGGTTTTGGCTAATTGCGATATGTTTGCCGATTGTTTGGTGCGTTTGCCGTTGTTTTATGAACTTTCAGAAGAAAATCTGAATAAGATTATTGAAACGATAACTTCTTTATATAGCATGTAGTAGGAAGTGTGTAGTCAGTAGTTTAAACTACCGACTTGACTACTAACTACCGACTAGCAACTCATTTCCCTATGAATAAAAATAAGCTTATAATTCCTGTTCTTTTTCTTTTTTTGTTTGCCGCTTATTATGGCCTGCTAAAGGTAATACCTGCCGATTATAACGACATTCACGATCATGCTGCATTTGCCCGTCAGATGTGTACCGGTGAAATTCCTTATACCGGAAACTTTTTAGTATATCTGCTGGTTAATGTGTTTTCTTTCTTTAGTGCAAAAGTAACTCCAACTGAAGTTAGTTTGTGTTTCTTGCTGGCTTTTGCCGGTGTGTTTCGATATTATTTATCACAAAAGATGATCGTAGAGGTGGTGCGGGATAGAAACAGAAACTCCATGGGCTATGGATCAATAGCATTTTATGCGATAAGTTTATTATTTGTTTTTGCCATTCCGATTCCAAGTTATCTGTCAGAAGATTATTTTATGTACATCGGTAATTATGTGCCCAATGTGTGGCACAACTCTACCATTCTTTTTTTGTTTCCTTTTGCCATGCTGCTTTTTTATCAGTCTTATATGCAGTTGCGGGATTATAATGCAAAACGTAACATCTGGATTTTCTTATTGATATTGCTGAATTTATTTATTAAGCCCAGCTACTTCTTTGTTTTTCTATGTGTCTATCCACTCATGTTATTATTCACCTATAAATTTAAAAAAGAATTTTGGTATAGCATCATCCCTTTGATTATTGGTTTTTTCTTTTTAATCCTGGAATATTGGTTTATTTATAAAACAGGAAAGCCATCCAATAAAGAAACTTCTTCGGTTATTTTCTTGCCTTTTTATCGGAATCCTGAGTTTGCCGATCTGACCTTGTTACCGGTAACTATGTTTTTCTCTATGCTTTTCCCTCTGCTTTATAGCTTCCTTAATATACCAAAGGTGATTAGAAGCCGGGTGTTTTGGTACAGCACGCTTTCATTTATTGTATCGGTATTGATTTTCTTTTTTATCTCCGAATCGGGTCCACGGGCTGCACATGGCAATTTCTATTGGCAAATTGTTATCTGCGTCTGGATGTGTTTCTTTGTATCCTTATTGGCTTTACTGAAAGACATAAACAGGGACGGAAAAACAGTGAAGAATATTTCCTTGCTCTCTGTGTACTCTATTCATGTTTTAATGGGGCTGATTTACTTTGTAAGAATGCTGGTTACTGGGTATTACTATTAAAAGTGAATCTAAATTGCTGATGACTGCTGTTGACTAATCACTGCTAACTGAAAAACGATGGGATATAATTGGGATTACCTTGACAAGAAAGCCTATAACAATAAAGTGGGGCAATATAAGTTCAATCGTGAGTTTAATTTTATATTCAACAATGGGAAAGACAGGTTGGAAAAAATACTGGATGTTGCAGGAGGTTCCGGACGGTTTGCAATACCGTTAAGTGAGCATTCGGACCAAATTACTGTATTAGACGCTAACTCAACAGCGTTACAGTTGCTTTCGCAAAGGCAACCGGAAATTAATACGGTTCTTGGTGATTTCATGAAAACAGATATTCAGGAAACTTTCTCATTAATACTTTGCATTGAAGCATTAGGTTATTTTCAAAATTGGGAAGAATTCTTCAATAAGATACAAAGACTAATGTCGAAAGATGCCAGATTTGTTTTCACGTATCAGAATCCTCGTAGCTGGCGTTTTCTACTTCGGAAACTGAAACACTGGAGAACTGGATTCTATGAATATAAAGAAATGGATTTAATGCAGTTGACTGAATTGCTGAATAAATGCAATTTGGAAATTGTAAAGCTGGAAGGGATGAATTGGATTCCTTTGTCTCTTGTCTCTAATTCTAAACTGGTTTCTCTTTTTGAAAAAGCAGAAAAGATATTTAGATTGTATAGTTGGTATTCACAAAGTCCATGGATACTATTCTCCATAAAGAAAAGAGCTTAATTTCCCATTTGTACTCTTTCATAGCTTTCTCTCCCTATTTACATTCCTTTAGTTTCTTTGGAACTCATTTTTTTCGGAAGTTTTAATTACTTTTGTGTCTAAGAACCAATTACCAACAATTATATTTATGCCAACAGCAATAAAGTTTGAGAATATAAGTAAACAATATCGTTTAGGATTAGTGAGCACTCAAACGCTGAGCCACGATCTGAACCGTTGGTGGAAGATGAATATCCGCGGTAAAGAAGATCCCTATTTGAAAATTGGTGAAGTCAACGATCGCGCTCATAAAGGTGTGAGTGATTACGTGTGGGCATTGAAAGATATTGATTTCGAAGTGCAACAAGGCGATGTGTTAGGCATTATAGGTAAAAACGGTGCAGGAAAATCTACCCTGCTGAAGATTCTCTCTAAAGTAACAGCTCCTACTACCGGAACTATTAAAGCAAGGGGTCGAATAGCTTCTTTGCTCGAAGTGGGAACCGGATTCCACCCTGAAATGACCGGACGTGAAAACATCTTTATGAATGGTGCCATTATGGGAATGAGTAAAGCGGAGATTAAACATAAGTTAGATGAAATTGTAGACTTCTCTGGGGTGGAACGTTATCTCGATACCCCGACGAAACGTTATTCCAGCGGTATGACCGTACGCTTAGGTTTTGCTATAGCTGCACACTTGGAACCGGAGATACTGGTGGTAGACGAAGTACTCGCCGTAGGCGATGCCGAATTCCAAAAGAAAGCCATTGGGAAAATGCAGGATGTTTCGAAAGGAGAAGGAAGAACTGTGTTGTTTGTGAGTCATAATATGGGGAGTATGCAACAATTATGTACTAAAGGTATGCTTATAGACAAGGGACAGATTTCATTTGTTGGTACGATTGGAGAAACTATAAGAGAATATCAAACGTCAGATTTAAGAAAACAGACTTTCATTGGGTGTCCAGATATGCTTAACGATCTACAATTAGTAAGAGCTGAACTTCAATCTAGTGATAGAGAGGTCTTTTATCCGTCTTCTGAGATATCTATAGTGCTTATAGTAAGTGTAGTTAAAAGTGTAGCAAATTTAGTAATAGGTTTTAATGTTTGCAGTGTGTTTGGATATCCATTAGCCAGAGTTGATTATAATGATACTAATGGATTAACGTCATTAGATATTGGCGTTTATCAATTTCAGTTTAAAATACCGTCTTATGTTTTCTCCAATGGTGAATATAAGATTGTTTTAGATGTTGCAGAAGCGAATGTTAAGAATTATGCGCCAGAAGATTCTAACTTGTCTTTTGAAGTTATCACTGATGAGAATCATTATGGGAATGTGTTTAATGAATCTTTTAATCTCAAAAGTTCGATAATTCGTCCTCCCTGGCTTGTCGGGTTTGAAAGAATAGAAAAAATATGATATCCCTAATTATTTGTTCCCGTCATTCAGATATTTCACAATCTTTAAAAGAGAATATTGTTGAAACTATTGGTGTAGAATCTGAGTTGATTGTTATTGATAACTCATCAAACAACCATTCCATTTTTTCTGCTTATAACGAAGGAGTTCGCCGTGCTAAATATCCCTACTTATGTTTTGCACATGAAGATATCTTATTTCGTACACAAGATTGGGGATGGAACGTTATAAAACATTTTGAGGATACAACTATCGGGTTGGTTGGTATGGCAGGTACTCATTTCTTACCCAAAGTACCTGTTTATTGGACACATTCCCCATTTATATCAGAGCATAATCTGACTAACGATAATGGACAGGTAATAGAATGTTTCAAATTGGACTTCTTTAAAGATAAAGATATTTTGGATGTGGTAGCTTGTGATGGTTTTTGTCTGTTTATCAGAAAGGAGCTTTTTAAAACAATTTTCTTTGATGAAAAGACTTTCACCGGTTTTCATTATTATGATATGGATATCTGTATGCAGGTGTTAGCCAATAATTTGAGAGTCTGTATTTGCAATGATGTTTTGATTGAACATTTTTGGTCGGATAATTACAACAAAATAGGGTTGAAGTCTTTTTATTTGAATCAGGAAGTTTTTTTTAACAAGTGGAAAAATTATTTGCCGATATCAAGAGGCATAAATGATATACCTTCGTATGTATTGGATAGATTGAATGGAGTGTTCGGAGATGCGTATGATGCTAAAAAAGTCAGAAAATCCAAAGCTTATAAAATAGGGCGATTTATGTTGGCACCGTTGAAGTTTTTATTAAGAGCAAAAGAATCCTAAGATGATACCCAAAATTATCCATTATTGTTGGTTTGGTAAAGGGTTAATGCCGAAATCGCAGATTGACTGTATCAAGTCATGGAAAAAACTCATGCCGGATTATAAAATTATACGTTGGGATGAGTCAAATTTTGATGCGAATTTGTGTTCTTTTTCAAAGTGCTCGCTTCAGGAAAAAATCTATTCTCCGGTTTCGGATGTATGTCGCTATTACGCCTTGAATAAATATGGCGGTATTTATTTAGATACCGATGTAGAACTGTTTAAGCGTTTTGATGAGTTTTTAGATGTTGATTTTTTTTCAGCGATTGAAATGTACCCTGAATTTTATGCGGAAGGATTACCTTTACTTGATCCTGATGGATCTCCTTTAGTTGCGGGGACTGAAATACCTCATTTAGAAATGCTGACTTCTACTATAGGCTGTGCTCCGGACAATATACTTATAACAGAATGTCTGGATTACTATCTGAATATTGAGGCAGATGCATCGTATGTTCGGGAATACCGGAAGTATGTAAATAATGACAGATTAGTGGCTAAATTTGCGACTCAACATGGATTTAGGTACAAGGATGAAAAGCAAATACTGACTAATAATATGGTTATCTATCCGACGGGTATTTTTGGTCATAAACTATGTGTAAATCCGGATTATACCGTTTCATATCATCACAATGCTGCAAGTTGGGGAGGAAAGACTAAAAAACAAGAGTTTATGATATTGTTGGATAAATTGCATTTGCTGAAAATCTATATGCGACTTAAGAGGATAAAGAACAGGATTTTTGATGAAAAATAGCTGTAAGTCATAAATGTATTTTCAACAACAGGCATCCTGACATGTAGCCCTAATAATTTTTTTATATGTTATTTAGTTCCATTGAATTTGCAATATTTTTTCCGATTGTTTTTGTCTTGTATTGGTTTGCATGTGGCAAAAAATATCAATTGCAAAATATCTTGTTATTGATTGCAAGCTATTATTTTTATGGTTGCTGGAACTGGCACTTTTTGTTTTTGTTGATATTTTCTACAGGATTGGATTATTTTACCGGATTGATGATGTCGGATGCAACCAATAAACGGAAAAAGCAAATTTGGTTTTGGTTGAGTGTGTATGTTAATCTTGGATTTTTGGGCGTATTTAAATACTATAACTTCTTTATTGATTCTTTTGCCGATTTATTGTCTGCTTTTGGGTTAAAAGCTAATTTTGCCACGTTGCAGGTAATTTTACCTGTAGGCATCTCTTTTTATACATTTCACGGGCTTTCGTATGTTATTGATATTTACAACGGCAGGATAAAGCCCGAGCGTAATTTTGTCCATTATTCGGTGTTTGTATGTTTCTTCCCATTACTGGTTGCGGGACCTATTGAGCGTGCTACGCATTTACTACCCCAAATCACTCGTGAACGGACATTTGATTACAGCAAGGCTGTTGATGGATTACGTCAGATATTATGGGGATTATTCAAGAAGATTGTTATTGCCGATGCTTGTGCGTCGGTTGTAAATCCGATATTTGAAAATTATCATGCACAAAGTGCAAGTAATCTGCTTCTTGGTGCTGTTCTATTTGCTTTCCAGATATATTGCGATTTTTCGGGATATTCCGATATTGCGTTAGGAACTGCCAGACTATTAGGAATAGAGTTGTTACGAAATTTTGGATTTCCTTATTTCTCACGTGATATAGCTGAATTTTGGCGTCGTTGGCATATCTCACTCACAACTTGGTTTCGGGATTATTTGTATATACCACTTGGAGGAAGCCGTGGATCAAGATGGTTTTCTATTCGAAATACATTTATTATATTTTTGGTGAGTGGATTTTGGCATGGAGCTAATTGGACTTTTATTTTTTGGGGCGCATTTCATGCTACTCTGTTTATGCCTTTACTTATTTTTGGGCGTAACAGATTACATACAAACATTGTAGCTGAAGGTAAGCTTTTTCCTACGATAAAAGAGTTGATTCAGATGTTGACTACTTTTTTACTTGTAGTTTTTGGTTGGATATTTTTCCGGGCTGCATCTATAAACGATGCATTTGGATATATTATTTCGTTATTTTCACATTCATTGTTTACTCTGCCTACGCATAAAATTTCAACACTCAGTATTTATATCTTGATTTTGTTATTTGTAGAGTGGGTTCAACGTGAAAGAAAGCATGGCTTGGCTCAATTAGAATCAGTTCTACGATTTCAACCATTGAGATGGGGGATTTATATTCTTGTGATAATGAGTATTATCCAATTTGGAGGGAAATCAGAAACAT
>DATFAW010000419.1:0-17365 GCA_035254165.1 Paludibacter sp. | reverse complement strand
ATGTAACTCCTACTGCTAGTTTTACAAACGACCTTGGTGCTGATTCATTGGATACTGTAGAATTGATCATGGAATTCGAAAAAGAATTCGGTATTTCTATTCCAGACGAACAAGCAGAAAAAATTGCTACCGTTGGTGACGCTATCGCTCACATCGAAGCTTTACAAAAATAATCTTTTTCCACAATAAATCTATTATGGAATTGAAAAGAGTTGTAGTAACAGGTTTAGGTGCAGTTACTCCGCTAGGAAATTCTATCCCCGAATTGTGGGATAATATCCAAAATGGAGTTAGCGGAGCCGGACCTATTACTCATTTCGATGCTTCCCAGTTTAAAACTAAGTTTGCATGCGAGGTTAAGAATTTTGATCCTTCGAAATATTTTGACCGTAAAGAAGCACGTAAGCTGGATATTTACGCGCAGTATGCTATTGCTGCTGCCAAAGAAGCAGTTGAAAACTGTGGGGTGGATTTAGAAACTGTTGATAAAGATGAAGTAGGAGTAATTTTCGCAGCGGGTATTGGTGGTATTCTTACTTTCGAGCAAGAAATCGCATATTATTATACAAACAAAGAGCAAGGACCTAAGTTTAATCCATTTTTCATTCCAAAAATGATTTCGGATATTGCTGCGGGCCAAATTTCTATTATGTATGGTTTCCGCGGACCAAATTATTCTACCGCTTCGGCTTGTGCCTCATCAACCAATGCTATCATTGATGCTTTTACACATATCCGTATGGGTAAAGCCAATATGATTATAGCAGGTGGTGCTGAAGCTGCTATAACACCTGCTGGTGTTGGTGGTTTTAATGCACTTACAGCACTATCAACACGTAACGATGATCCAACCGGGGCTTCCCGTCCATTTAGCAAAAGCCGTGATGGTTTTATAATGGGTGAAGGAGCCGGCTGTCTTGTTCTTGAAGAATTGGAACATGCCATTGCACGCGGAGCAAATATTCTTTGCGAAGTAGTAGGTGGTGGAATGTCGGCCGATGCTTATCACTTGACAGCGACGCACCCTGAAGGTTTAGGTGCTATATTAGTTATGAAACGCGCATTGAAAGATGCCGGATTAACTCCAGAAGATATTGATTATATTAATGTTCACGGAACATCTACCCCGGTAGGAGACATCTCCGAGTCCAAAGCGATCAAGGAAGTGTTTGGTGACCATGCATACAAACTCAATATCAGCTCTACAAAATCCATGACTGGCCACTTATTAGGTGCTGCCGGTGCTGTTGAAGCTATTATTTCAGTGCTGTCTGTAGTAAACGATATCATTCCTCCAACCATCAATCATTCTGAAGGCGACGAAGATCCGGATATTGATTACAAGCTAAATTTCACCTTCAATAAAGCTCAAAAACGAACTGTAAATGCAGCATTGTCCAACACCTTTGGGTTTGGCGGACATAATGCGAGTGTAATTGTAAAAAAATACTCAAAATAAGTTTGTGATTAAGAATATTCTTCTAAAAATAAGGCTCCTTTCGAAAGCTCGAAAAGAGCCTTATTTGTTATTTTACAAAGTCCTCGGGTTTTACCCCAACAAGATTGAGTACTATCAATTGGCAGTCCGCCACAAGTCAGTATCCATCCCTACCGAAAACGGACATAACCTGAGTAATGAGCGCCTGGAATTTCTGGGCGATGCAGTGCTTAATTCCGTTGTGACCGATATTCTCTACCGACGATACGAAGATGAACGCGAAGGTTTCCTAACCAATACCCGCTCTAAAATTGTAAAACGCGATTCGTTGAATCAGTTGGCTGTGGAAATTGGCCTTGACAAACTGGTTAAAGTCACCAAATACGTCAACACACATACCAACAATAATATTTATGGAAATGCGCTTGAGGCCCTGATGGGCGCCATTTATCTGGATTACGGATACAAGCAATGTAAGAAATTTGTCGAACAACGTTTGTTTAAGAGCTTTGTAAACTTGGATAAAGTGGCAGAAAACGAAGTGAATTTCAAATCGAAATTGATAGAATGGTGCCAAAAGAACAGACTTGAGACGGAGTTTATCCTGATAAGCGAAACATTGAATCGTTCAAATAAACATGTTTTTCTATCCAGTTTAAGCATTCAGGGAAAAACAATTTGCGAGGCTTCGGGAGCCAGCAAAAAAGAATCGCAGCAAAACGCATCACGCATTGCTTATGGGGAGATTCAATCAAATCCTAATTTTCTAAGAAACCTAAAATCCGAACTTGAGCGTAAGTCCGAGGATGTTACTTCAGATCCGGAACAAACAACCCAGCCAATTGTTTCATAATAACAAACAGTAGTCTAAAAATCTCATTATTGCACGTTTACAACAAAACGGTGCATTTTAATTGTGTTTATTTGTATCTTAATACTCATAAAATACAATTTAAAAAAATCATTAAAACAGACAATATGGAAAATCTACATCTTTCGCAATTGGTATTTACCCAGGCAAAGAAATACGGAGAGAGAACTGCACTGTACCATCGTGAAGAACAAACTGACGAATGGACCAAAATTTCATGGAATGCCTTCGCAAATCAAGTCTCGACAATCGCAAAAGCATTTGTGGAAATAGGTGTGGTTGAACATCAGAGAATTGCGCAATTTTCGCAAAATAAAGCTGAAAATCTGATCGTTGATTTTGCCTTATTTTCCAATCGGGCCATAATGATTCCGCTCTATGCTACATCTTCTGCTCCACAGGTCGAGTTTATTGTAAATGACGCTGAGATAGAAGTCATGTTTGTTGGAGACCAGCAACAATATGATATTGCTTACGAGGTAATGCAACGCTCAAAATTTCTAAAGACCATCATTGCATTCGACAAAAAAGTGGTATTTGCAGACTCGAAAAGTGCCATGTATTACAGTGATTTCCTTTCGTTAGGCGAAAAATCAACAAAACAATCTGAACTGGAGCTTCGACAGAATGAGGCTTCCGAAAATGATTTAGCTTGTATCTTATATACCTCCGGTACTACCGGCAACCCCAAAGGGGTAATGATGCCTCACTCCTGCTTTATCGAAGCGCTACGCATTCATATCCTCCGTCTGACAAGCGTTACCGACAAAGACACCTCCATTGCCTTCTTACCACTTTCGCACGTATTTGAACGCACCTGGTGCTATTTCTGCCTCTTGAAAGGAGTAACTATCTACATCAATTTGCGCCCGACAGAAATTCAACAAACAATAAAAGCCGTTCGTCCAACATTGATGTGCGCCGTTCCACGTTTTTGGGAAAAAGTGTACGCCGGAGTAAAAGAGAATTTATCTAAATACTCACCTATCATGCTGGGCATTGTAGCATGGGCAGTTGCCACGGGTAAAAAACATAATGTAGATGTTTTACGAAAAGGAAAAAAACCGGATATTTTCTTGAAATTCGGTTACTCAATTGCTGATAAATTAATATTCTCAAAAGTAAAAGAAACTTTGGGAATTGAAAATGCCAATATGCTGCCAACAGCCGGAGCAAAGTTATCGGACGAAATAGCATTGTTCTTTAGAAGTATTGGTGTTCCAATTATTTATGGCTATGGCCTTACTGAAAGTACTGCTACAGTTTGCTGCTACGAATATGTAGGTTACGAAATCGGCACAGTTGGAAATATTATGCCGGATGTGCAAGTAAAAATTGGTGACGAGAACGAGATATTGCTCAAAGGAAAAACCATTTTCCCCGGATATTATGATAATCCTGAGGCCAATGCAGCGGCATTTACCGAAGATGGTTGGTTCAAAACCGGCGATGCAGGATATATTAAAGACAATAAAATAATATTAACTGAAAGGATTAAAGATTTATTTAAAACATCAAACGGTAAATACATTGCACCACAGGAAATTGAAACTCGTCTTGCCATCGACAAATATATTGAACAAGTAGCCGTGATTGGAGATGAGCGTAACTATGTTACCGCCATTATAGCTCCCAATATACCTGCCCTGGAAGAATACGCCCAAAAGCATAAAATAGCATATGAAAAC
Organism: Paludibacter sp.; assembly: GCA_035254165.1. GTDB lineage: Bacteria > Bacteroidota > Bacteroidia > Bacteroidales > Paludibacteraceae > Paludibacter. The sequence continues at coordinate 13,368 of DATFAW010000419.1, read as the reverse complement.
GTGGATGAGCTGCTTAAATCGGCGGCAATACATGAATTTTTACAAACGCGAATTTATGAGTTGCAGAAAGGCATGGCCAACTACGAGATAATTAAACGGTTCAGTTTAATCCGCAAAAGTTTTGCCATAGAAACCGGCGAATTGACCAACACCTTGAAAATTCGTCGTGCAGTAATTATGCAAAAATACAAATCTTTGATTGACGAGATGTACGCCAGCTAAATATACAATTAACCTAAAATCTATTTTATTGTGCAAAATGCACATTTTATAACATATTATTAGTACATTTGCAACGATATTATTTATCTATTACAACGTTTTAAACCAAACTATTATGTTATCAGAAAAAATTGGAAACAATGCAGGCTTAATATGGGCAGCATTAGAAGGTGGTGAAGCAAGTGTAAAAGCCATTAAGAAATCAACAAAACTGGTCGAAAAAGATTTACATCTGGCACTAGGCTGGCTGGCTCGAGAAGGAAAAGTAAAATTCAGCGAAGTAGAAGGCGAGCTATTCATTAACCTTGTTTAATTGAATCTATCGAATTTTCTATTGTGAAACCTATTGGCTGAAATCTATATTTCAAGAACAATACACATGATCTAAAAAGAAGGGGGCTGTCTCGTGTTGAGATAGTCCCCTTCTTTTTAGACCAAGCTAATTAGTATCCACTACCACTCAATGAAATGACCCTATCGGGTAATCCACCTCCCGAGATGGTTAGAACTGCGCTATGCGTTCCAAGCGTTGTAGGTATATAATTTATCGTAATGTCGTTGCCCGCTATTCCATTTGCGGCATCTTTAGCTATAGAACTCACCGAAACGGTAAACAACGAAGCATTTGTTCCTGTAATTGCCAGACTTAAATCACTTACAATATCAGAGGTTTTGATATTGATTGTTTTTGTATTGGTGGTATATAATCTTGTAGGATAAAACAAGAGAGAGTTATCAACCGTTCCCGCAAAAATAACCGGCGAATCAGGGCCAATAGTTGCTGTACCGCTCAGGCTAAAGTTAGAAGGAGCCAAGGCATTGCTGCTGAGGTTTATCAGATCAGTTTGTGTTCCGGTACTTTTAGGGTTATACCGTACTTCCACCGTGCCGTTGACACTGCCTGAAGTCGGGACAAGACCAAGAGACTTACTCCACGTGTTATCAGTGGAAAGCTTCATTTCAAAATTGGTACTATTCTGAAATACAATATTTAAATTAGATGTCAGATTTAAGGCCGAGATATTAATACTTTGAGAAGCTGAAGGCGTTCCAAAGTACGTAGAAAAACTACTGAAATTAGCCGTTGCGGACATTTTAGGCTGCATAAAATCAAACTTTATGTTTTCAGCCGTTTTGGTGATGTTTTTTATTGCCCGGTTTATATCGATGTTCCTCCATGTCGTTGGAGTAAAAGAACCGGTCGTAAACGCCGTTCCAGGCGTAGTAGTTGATCCGCTAAGAGGCTGTAAATACAAACGCATGTGGCTAGTTGAATCTTGAGTAGCTCCTGTATAACTATTTAAGCTATTACTATCCCAGGCAGCCTGATTGTAATCAACGTGCCAGATACACATACCTTCGGCGGGCAAATACGTATCCCAACCGGTTTGCTTACGATATTCAACCATGAAATACTCATTGGGACTTGGACTTGTTGCACTCAAATTGTGTGTTGTAGCCGAAAACAGAAACGCTTGGTTCGCAGTGTTTGCAGGTTGGGTAGTCCCTTGATAAATGGGCAACAAAGTCAGATTAGCACCAGTGCTCACTTGTTCGGGGGTCAAATAACCCAGAAAGAACCGATCGAAGACAGAATAAGTAGGTGGAGTACGCCCATTATTATTATAGTTCCCGGCATCCATAATATCCCACGAGTTCAAAGTAGCACTATTTATATAGGTAGTATTATAATAATCTGGGAGTCCCAGTACATGTCCAAATTCATGGCAAAAAGTTCCTACGCCACACATATTAGTTCCTGTGTTTCCCCTGAGCTCAGAAGTACAAGCATAACCAACCAACCGTTTACCGTTAAAGGTCACAGAAGCAGCTGTTCCGGAGTAGTTATAATTAGTTGGATATAGATCGCTCGGATAAACCCCATCCCGTTTTGGCCAGATAGAATTTGCAGGTCCTTGTTCAGCTTCATTATATCCGGCATAATATACAAACACATTGTCAATGATTCCGTCATTATCAACATCGTACTTTGAGAAATCCAAACCTGCTGCATTAGCCAGCTTACAAGCGTCAACAACCATTTGCACGGCATTAACATCAGTTCCATTAGCAGCATTTGCTCCATAAAATGCCATAGTATTAGGCAATGTAACCGGACCGTAAACATCAAAGCTGGGTGCAAACTTACCGTAAGAACTTGCCATAAAATAATCGCGGGCCGAACCAGTTCCACCATTTGTGCTATAACCTTGTTGGTTCAATAAGTTTGAGAAAGCAACCTCCGGCGCTGGAGTTACAAAACTTGTATCTTTGAAATTGACCAGGATGACCAATGAATGTGGAGAACCGGTAACCGGAAATACTTTGCTAGGTTGGCTTTTAGCTCTCAAAGCTTTGGCTTTCATTGGAGCACTTTCCTCTTTTTGAAGTAAAGCCGCCTGGTTTACCGTTTTCAAAAATTGAGCTTCGACAGCCGAACGCTTAGTTACGTTCCGGGCGATAAAGTTACTTTCTACAATTTCTCCATTAACATTTATAGAAGCATAGGTCAAAAAACCTTTCGTGTTTGCTTTCAACAAATAACCATCTTCACTTGTTTTATAATGGTGAAACTCATCGCCTTGCAAACGTATTGTAAGCTGGGTTCCATCGGGCTGTGTTACAGTAAATGGACGCGAATATGCTTTAACGGCATAGAGGGGAAGAGATATTAGTTGGTATAAAGAGACAGCAAGTGCCACGAGAATGAGTCTTTTATTCATATTGATGTATTAATATTTTAACCAATTAATTGCAGTTAGGCAAATGTAGTAATAATTTTTGATTAGAACTTTTACCGAAACAAATTTACAGTAAAAAAATATGACAAATTTACAGGTGAAAAAGCCATTGGGTTCTCATGTTCCACCGAATTATTTTATTGAAAATTAAACCGTTTGAAAGACAATCTATTTTAAGCATCTAAGAGAACAAGAAAAAACTGTCTAATTGACCATAACAGACTGATAACATGAGTCATAATGTCACGAAAAATCGGTTGGCATTTTATTTGAAAGTAAGTATTCGACAAATAAAACAGTACGTTTAATTAAAAAATGGAGGATAAAACTATGTCACTCGTTAGATTTCAAAATCAACTGCCTTCGATGTTTGACCGTTTTTTTGAAGGCGATTTATTCGATTGGTCAAACCGCAACTTTTCACTTACAAATACTACCCTGCCATCGGTAAACATCAAAGAAAACAATGATGAATTTAAAGTGGAAGTAGCTGCACCGGGCTTTAATAAAAGTGATTTCAAGTTGGAACTGAATCATGATTTATTGACAATCTCGTCGGAAAAGAAAGTAGAACACGAAACTAAAGAAGGCGAACAATTCACCAAACGTGAGTTTAGCTATCAATCGTTCAGCCGGTCATTTACGTTGCCAAACACAGCCGACGGCGAACGAATTGAAGCCAACTACGAAAATGGGATCTTGCGTATCAGCATTCCTAAAAAGGAAGAAGCCAAACCAAGACCAGCCCGTATGATTGAGATTCAATAAACATTTCAATGCAAATTGAGTTATAAGGGAGACAGAATTCTGTTTCCCTTATTTGCTTATTCAAAAATTCCATTTTCAATAAAAAATCAGAATTATCCATATAAAACACAATTTTATATCGAATATCAATAAATATGTTTTGTTATTCAAATAATAATCTCTTTCTTTGCATAAGATTTTTCAATTTAGCAGATAATATTCAATACACTCATTTATGAAACAGTTTTTAAAATTTACACTTGCCACCATCGTGGGTATTTTCATTGCTTCGTTATTAGGCATACTCATTTGCTTTGGAGTAATTGGTGCTATAGCAAGTTCGGGTGATTCAACTACCGTTTTGAAACCGAACTCGGTATACGAATTGACATTGGAAGGCTCACTGGTCGATCGCTCCCAGGATGATCCATTCTCAGGTATTTTCGGAAAAGCACTGGGAAAACCTTCTGAAAATTCGATCGGACTTGATGACGTCTTGAAAAATATTGAAAAAGCGAAAAATGATGATAACATTGTGGGTATTTACCTCAAAGGCGGTTCGCTTTCGGGTGGAATAGCTTCGATAAAAGAAATCCGCAATGCATTGATTGACTTCAAAAAGTCGGGTAAATTTATTGTGGCTTATGCTGATAATTATTCGCAACGTATGTATTACCTGGTTTCGGTGGCCGATAAGGTATTGATCAACCCGCAAGGAATGCTTGAGCTGAAAGGGCTTGCATCGCAAACCATGTATTTCAAAAACACACTGGACAAATTGGGCATCGAGATGCAAATTGTAAAAGTGGGTACGTTTAAATCGGCTGTAGAACCGCTTATCATGACCAAGATGAGCGATGCAAACCGCTTGCAAGTAAATGTTTTCATGCACTCGATCTGGAATACTATTCTGAAAGAAATTTCAGCTTCCCGCAAGATTCCGGTGGAAAAATTAAATAGTTACGCTGACGAAATGCTGATGTTCCAACCTACTGAAAAGTCGAAACAATACGGATTGGTGGATTCGTTGGTTTATATCGACCAGGTGGATAGTGTATTGCGCAAGTGCGTGAAAGGGATGAAAAAAGATGAGAAGTTGGTTTTTGTCAAAAACTCAGCTATGAATAAAGTGCCTGACACCAGCAAGTATGATAAGAGTAAAGTAGCATTGATTTATGCTATTGGCGAAATTACGGATGCCGAAGGCGAAGGTATTGTGGCTCGCGATATGGTGAAGACCATCAACGATGTAGAGAAAGACTCAGCCGTGAAAGCAGTTGTATTTCGCATCAGTTCGCCCGGAGGTAGTGCTTACGCATCAGAACAAATATGGCATGCGCTGAATAAGCTGAAATCCAAGAAACCATTGATTGTATCGATGGGAGACTATGCGGCGTCTGGTGGCTATTACATTGCTTGTACGGCCGACAAAATCATTGCACAGCCCAATACCATTACTGGTTCTATCGGTATCTTTGGCGTCATTCCGAATATCAAAGGACTGAACGAAAAACTGGGTATCACCTACGATGGCGTGAAAACGAATAAAATGAGTGATGCTATCACGGTGAATCGTGCATTTACGCCCGAAGAACGTGACTTGATGCAAAACTACGTGAACCGCGGATACGAATTGTTTGTGAAACGCTGTGCCGACGGACGTAAAATGAAAGTAGACCAGATCAAAGCTATTGCCGAAGGTCGTGTGTGGACAGGCGAAGATGCTATTAAAATAGGATTGGTGGATAAAATTGGCGGTCTGAACGACGCCATCAAACTGGCTGTAGAAAAAGCCAAACTGAAAACCTACAACATAAAGGAGTATCCTGAAAAAGAAGACTTTGCTACCAAGTTTATGAAAAACTTCAGCAAAGATATGGAAACCCGCTTTATGAAAGCACAGCTGGGCGAACAATACAACACTTTCAAACAAATCAGGAACCTCGATAAAATCAACGGTATACAAGCTCGTTTGCCATACGATTTGAATATCCAATAATTTTCTTTTTGCGTTTTTTTAAGCGATAAGGGAAATAGAGCGTGATGCTTTGTTTCCCTTTATTTTTTTTGAAATATTGCCTTGTGCATACACAAACACAAATCCGTATGTTTATTCAAAAAAAAATTCTAAATTTGTCGGTAATTAAGTAATAGGAAAAATATAATGTCGTATTTCAAACCACATAGTTGCACATAGTAACATAGTTACTCATAGCTTTTTTTAAGAATACATAGGAGACATAGTCAGCTTCGATTTGTCTTTTTTAAGCCTATCTGTTTCTATGTCTGCTTAAAATCAAGCTTTAATTTTCCGAAAACCATAATTTTAAAACTATGTGGTTCTATGTTACTATGTGCAACTATGTGGTTGAATATTCTTTTAAGGAATACAACATATAATTACAATATCTACTTAATAAAAAATCGTATCATGAAAAAGATTTTATTGCCCATTATTTCCATTTTCTGTGGCTTGGCAACTACAAAAGCTGCAAAACCCGAGATGAACGTATTGGTTTTCACCAAAACAGTTGGTTTTTATCATACTGCCAAGCCGAATGCAATAAAAGCTTTATACGAAATAGGCCATGAAAACAAATGGCAGATCACGTTTACCGAAGATTCTGCTTTCTTTACCGATAAGGAATTGAGCAAATACAATGTGGTGGTATTTCTGCTTACAACCGGGAATAATTTGCTGAATGAAAACCAAAAACTGGCTTTCCAGAAGTATGTTGAAGGCGGAGGCGCGTTTGTTGGCATTCATACAGCCACCGACACCGAATACAAATGGCCCTGGTACGAAAAGTTGGTTGGGGCTCATTTCCTGGGTCATCCTCCGGTGCATCAGGGAAAGATCATTATCGAGAACAAAAACCATCCTGCCACCCGTTGCTTTGGCGCCGATACACTGGCATGGACCGATGAATTCTATAGTTTCGACAGAAATCCACGCAAGAATAGCGACCTGGAGATATTAGTATCCATCGACGAGAAGTCGTATAATATCGAGGAGAATATCTGGTTTAAGGACGTCAATATCGTCATGGGCGATCATCCTTTGGTTTGGTGCCGGAAAATGGGTCGCGGAAGAAGTTTTCATACGGCGCTGGGGCACATGCCTGAAATGTACGACAACGAGATGTTTCGGAAACATCTGATTGGTGGAGTGATATGGGCAGCCGGGAAGGACAATGAATAAATATTCTCTATACAAACTACAAATCACGTATATTAAACAATCAAATATATTCTCCAATGAAGAAAAATCTTTTCAAGGTCTTTGCCGGCAGCCTCATACTGCTAACAGCTGCAACATCATGCAAGCAGACTAAATATTCGGCAGAAAAAGGTGATGCCCTTGCTGCACATATCGATTCCACTACGAAAGCCGGGGATGACTTTTTCCAGTATGCCAACGGCCAATGGTTTAAACAAAACCCCATCCCTGCCAGCGAACAAAGCAACGGCATCTTCCAGCTCATCCAGGACACCATCAATGCGCAGGTGCGTAAAATATGCGTATCGTCGGCAGCCATGGAGCAGGCCGAAAAAGGAAGCAATAAACAGAAGATTGGCGATCTATTTTTCTCCGGAATGGACAGCACCGTGTTGAACAAAAAAGGTATCAGCGATTTGAAAACCGACTTTGACGCCATTGACAAAATCAAAGACCTGAACGGTATTGTGAAAGAAGCAGCCTATATCCACACCGTTGCCGCGGCGCCACTGTTCAATATGTACATTGCACAGGATGATAAAAACAGCAGCAAGTACCAGATATATATAGTTCAGGGCGGATTAAGCCTCCCCGACCGCACCTTTTATTTCGATACCGATGCCAAGGCTAAAACCATTCGCGACAAATTCATCGTACATGCGGCTAATATGTTCAAAATTATGGGCTATCAAGAATCCAACGCTAAACTGGCAGCCGCCAACTTGCTGAAAATGGAAACCGAGATGGCCAGGACTTCGCGCAAACGCGAGGATACACGCGATCCACTGACGAACTACAACAAAATGACATTCGGGGCATTGGCTGCACTAACGCCAAACCTCGACTGGAAAACCTTTATGATCACTGCCGGAGTCACCAAAGTGGATAGCGTAATTGTCGGACAACCCGAGTTTCTTACGGCATTGAATGGCTATCTGAAAAAATATTCGATAGACGACTGGAAGAATTACCTGAAATTTCAGCTGTTGAGTGGACTAGCCGAATACATGGACGATAAAACCTACATGGAAAACTTCAGCTTTTATACCGCTACACTAAAAGGCGTAAAGGAACCTAAGCCCCGGTGGAAACGTGTGGTGGAAGAAACCAACGGTTCGCTGGGAGAACTCATAGGACAAGTGTATGTGAAGGAATATTTGCCTAAAGGAACCAAAGAAAAATTGGTGGAAATAGGAAACGCCATCAAAGCGGTTTTTGCCGAACGGATCAAAACGCTCGACTGGATGAGTGCAACCACCAAAGAAAAAGCGTTGAAGAAACTCAATGCCGTGATGATGAAAGTGGGTTATCCCGACAAATGGAAAGATCTCAGCGCCATGCAAATTGACCGTACATCCTACGTGAAAAATGTGATGAGTGCCAACAAATGGGGATTCAACTACATGCTGAATAAATATGGCAAGCCGGTAGACCGCACGGAATGGGACATGCAACCGCAAACCTATAATGCTTACTATAATCCGTCGAACAACGAGATCGTGATTCCGGGTTGCAACATCATTGTTCCCGGTTACGAAGGTAAAATGGCCGACGATGCACTTTTGTATTCTATCATTGGCGGCACTTTCGGACATGAAATCACCCACGGATTCGACGACCAGGGATGTAAATACAACGAACTTGGCAACCTGAGCAACTGGTGGACAAGCGATGATAGCAAGAAGTTTAACCAGAAAACAAAAATGATTGTGAAGCAATTCAACGATTTTGTGGCTGTCGACAAGCTGCACATCAATGGGGAATTGACGCAAGGAGAAAACATTGCCGATTTAGGCGGTGTGATTATGGGCTTCGAAGCATTCAAAAAAACGAAGCAATACAAGGATAACGAACTGATTGCCGGATTGAATCCCAGCAAGCGCTATTTCCTGGGATATGCATTGGCCTGGTTGCAAAATATGCGCCCCGAAGCCATGGCAAACCAGATAAAAAGCAACGAACATGCTCCGGCAAAATGGCGGGTGCTCGGTCCACTATCCAACATGCCTGAATTTTTCTCAACTTTCGACATTAAGCAAGGCGACAAAATGTGGCGTCCCGATAGCCTGATAGTAAAGATTTGGTAAAGAGTATGCTTCAAAAGTCTTTTTGAACGCAAATAACGCAAATAGCACAAATCAACACAATTTTATTTGGATAACAATCAAGCAATTAGAATGAAATACAAATAATTATTTGCGAAAATTTTGCGCTATTTGCGTTATTTGCGTGCTATTGATACAGCCTCCTTACAATTTACTACCCAAAAGTCCCCTAAGGAAACCAACGGTCAGTGACTGAAGGGAGATAATCAGGGGTTTAGCTCACTCCCACTACTTCGTATCCGATATTATCAACAGCAGTCTTTAGTGTTTCATCACTTACTTCCTTGGTAAGGGTTAGTTGAGCAGTGCCTGTTTCTAAGTCTACCTTAGCTTCCACGCCATCAATGGCATTCAGCACCTTCTCTACGCGTGCAGAACAATGTCCGCAACTCATTCCTTTTATTTGCAATGTTTTTTCTGACATAATATTTGTTTGTTTTTAAGTGATTCAGACTATTTAACGATATCTTTTTTCAAAGCAATATCCACATGAACAGACTTGTAACTTGTAACTACCTTAGTTGTTTGTTATCTTAGTTGAAAGAGAAACGGTTGGTTTAAACCGCAATAAACGCAAGGCATTCAGAACCACCGTCACCGAGCTGAAACTCATGGCAGCCGCCGCAAACATCGGATTTAGTTTCCAACCCAGCGCACTGTAGAACACACCGGCTGCCAACGGAATACCAATGATATTATAAAAGAATGCCCAAAATAAGTTTTGTTTTATGTTTAGCATCACGGTTTTACTGAGCCGGAGTGTAGTGACCGCATCCAACAAATCGCTGCGCATCAACACCACATCCGCCGATTCAATAGCTACATCGGTTCCGGCCCCAATGGCAATACCCAGGTTGGACCGCATCAAAGCCGGTGCATCGTTTATTCCATCGCCCACCATCGCCACTGTTTTTCTTGCAGCCTGCAGTTTGGCTATTTCTTTGTCTTTATCCTGTGGCAATACTTCAGCTACGACAGTCGAAATGCCCAGTTGCAGTTGAATAGCCGCAGCTGTTTTAGCATGATCGCCTGTAAGCATCACCACATCCATACCTAATGCCCTGAAACCATCGATGGCTTCTTTGCTGGTTGCTTTGACCACATCAGCCACTGCAATAATTCCCAGGATATCTTTTTCATTCGAAATAAACAACGGTGTTTTACCTTCGTCGGCCAGGTTATCCGATAAAGCAGCAAGTTCTTGCAGGTTTATCTTGCGGTCGGTCATCAGTTTCATGTTACCAGCCAGGTATTTAATTCCGCTTATTGAACCTTCGATACCTTGACCCGGAATCGCCTGAAAGTTCTCAACCGGCAGAATGGCTAGTTTCCGGTTATCGGCCTCGAGCAAAATAGCTTCTGCCAATGGGTGTTCCGAGGGTTTTTCCAACGAAGCAGCCAGTTCCAGTAATTCATTTTCGGAAACTGATTCATGAATGAAGATATCAGTCACTTTCGGTTTTCCTTCGGTAATCGTACCGGTTTTATCGAGCACTACGGTATCAATTTTCTGTGCCATCTCGAGCGACTCAGCCGACTTGATTAAGATGCCATGCTCCGCTCCTTTTCCTGTTCCCACCATGATAGCCACCGGAGTTGCCAGTCCCAACGCACACGGGCAGGAAATCACCAACACGGCTATACCAATAGACAACGCAAAATCAAACGGATAACCGAGCAACAACCACACAACTATCGACAACAACGAAATGCTAATAACTACCGGTACAAAAACGGCACTTATCTTATCTGCCAGTTTGGAAATGGGCGCTTTGGACGATGAAGCATCTTCTACCAACCGGATAATCTGCGAAAGCGTAGTATCGTTGCCAACCTTAGTAGCTCTCAAGGTAAAATAGCCCGATTTATTGATGCTTGCCGAAAGAACTGTATCACCATTTTCTTTGAAAACAGGGATGCTTTCTCCTGTCAGGGCCGATTCATCCACCGAAGAATTACCACTTTCCACTATTCCATCCACCGGAACACGCTGTCCGGGGCGAACAACCACCACATCGCCCACCAAAACCTGTTCCACCGGAATTTCTATTTCTTCATTATTTCTGATTACCACGGCAGTTTTCGGAGCTAAATCCATTAAACGGGTAATGGCATCCGAAGTCCGGTTTTTCGATTTGGCCTCGAGGTACTTACCCAGCGTGATAAGCGTCAGGATGGTAGCACCCGATTCGAAATACAGATCCTCGGAGAACCGGCTAACGGTTTCCATATCGGCATGACCCAACGCGTAACTAATGCGATAAATGGCAAAGATTCCGTAGACAACGGCTGCCGAAGAACCGATAGCAATCAGCGAATCCATATTGGGAGCGGCTTTAAACAATGATTTAAACCCGTTTTGGAAGTATTTCTTGTTGACAAAAACGATTGGCAACGTCAGTAAAAACTGGGTGAATGCAACCATCAATGCATTTTCTGTAGCATGAAATGCATGCGGAATAGGCAAGCCAAGCATATGGCCCATAGAGATGTAAAGCAGCGGCACCAAAAATACCAATGAAATCCACCAACGCATTTTCATTTCGTCCTGTTCTTGCTTTACAAAATCGACTTTATGATCCTGAGTTGCTGCAGAACTGGTTGTCTCTATGCGAACATGGGCTTCGTATCCGGCCTCTTCAACCGATTTTTCGATAGCAACGGTATTGAGATTCAACTCATCAAAACTAACGGTCATACTATTTGTCAGCAAATTGACATTGACAGTCTTTACCCCATTCAGTTTGCTCACACTTTTCTCCACATGCGACACACACGAGGTGCACATCATACCAGTCACATCGAATTTTTCAGTTTTCATTTATAAATTGCGTTTTGCTCAGAAAAACGTTTCTTGACAGATTTAGTTCAGCGAAAAAACAGTTCTTAATCAGAATTTCAGACAAAATAACGAGTACAATTTTCACAGTCCCCCGTTTTCCAATATCTTTGCCGGAAATACGTAATCTCCTGCTTGCTCTAATACCTTTGAAACGATACTCCCTGAATCATTTTTTTAAAACGTTTCAAAATTACAACTATTTATAAACATGACCCCCAATCCGGACAACAATTTACCTTCTATTGAACAAACAGCTGACTTGCTAAGCGATATAGCCTGCGAGCTTATGTCGTCTGGTGCCCACACCATGCGAATATTGCAAAACGTATCGCGCATGGCTGAAAATTTTGGTTACCAGCTGGATTTATCGGTATTCCAGATGAGCGTCATAATAACCATTACCAACAAAGATGACCAGTCAAAACGACTCACGTTAAATAAGAAAACTAAACAGTTACTAATCAACTACACTTTTGTGTCCGATTTAAGCACATTGAGTTGGGATACCTACGACAGGCATTTAAGCTACGAAGAAGTCATGCGAAGGTTTCATGAAATCATCTCACAAAAACGCACTTCAAGATGGCTGATCCTTATTCTCGTATCTTTTGCCAACGCCTCTTTTTGCGGATTGTTCAGTGGAGATATTTACGCCATCGAACTTGTTTTCGTTGCTACATTGGTTGGGTTCTATGTCCGCCAGGAAATGATGAGACGGCACGTTAATCATTTGGTGATATACACCACCAGTGCTTTCGTTGCCGGGCTGATTGCCGGAATGGGTTACATACTGCACTGGGGGCACACGCCCGAAATAGCATTGGCATCTTGCGTTCTTTATCATACCCCGGGCGTCCAGTTGATAAACTCGGTGTTGGATATTATCGAAGGGCATGTCCTGACCGGTATCGCCCGGTTGGTGAATGCTTCCAGTTTAATTGTTTGTACTGCTATTGGATTATTTACCGCCTTGTTACTTCTGGGACTAGATAAATTATGATTACATCTGAATTAATTCAACCAATGATTATTGATGGGATAATGGCCGCTATCACGGCTATCGGTTTTGCCATCAGCTCCAATCCATCACGTAAAGCCATTTTAGTTTCCGCTCTGTTAGCTGCCTTTGGGCACGGACTGCGCTTCATCCTGATAAAATACGGCATGGAGATCTCCATATCAACTTTTGTAGTTGCATCTTGCATTGGACTCTTGAGTCTGCTGTTTGCCCGTATCATTCATTGTCCGGCCGAAGTATTTTCGTTTCCATCGCTTCTGCCAATGATTCCCGGGCTGTTTGCTTATCGAACCATTCTGAGCCTGATAAAATTCATGCAAAACACTAATCCTGTAAAAAATCAGGGGTTCATTATGGATTTCTTTCATAACGGGATGACTACGTTGTTTATACTTCTGGCATTGGTAGTGGGAGTTTCTTTGCCTGTTTTGTTATTTCCTAAGCTTTCGTTTTCAGTAACACGGAGATTCTAA
>DATFAW010000418.1:0-2404 GCA_035254165.1 Paludibacter sp. | reverse complement strand
AAATTTAGCTTTGTTGTAAAGCTGATCTGTTATATTTTTGCACTGTTTGTTACTATTTAACTCGATAACTTTAAGTACGCTTTAACCACATATGAGCAGAACTTATCAATTTCGCACAGCTGTAATTCCCGTTTCGGACATCCACATATTTCCACCCATTTCTCTCTTTTGGGAGAAAAAGTATACGCATCCCATCCTCTTTGAGACAGCGCCCCGTCCTGCATCGATTCTCTTTCAGACAGCAGCAAACGGGGTGACTTTAATCTGAGTCTGAAAAATAACGGGCGAAGCGAAAGTCCGTTATCTGTTCCACGTTTTACAAAAAGAATAAATTACAAAAATGAATAACATTCACAATCAGAGTATTCCACAAGAGATACTCGACCTGGTGAGAACTAAAATAGAAGAAGCAATTGGACTTGTCAGACCTTATTCAGTAGTTATGACAGCCGACGAACGTGCATCTGCCCTCAAAGTAGGTGATAAAACATTTACCTTTATCACCAAGGTATTTGCATATACAAAAACAAACCCTGAATATATTCCGAACTATTTAAATATGGGAGAACTTAACGTTGATTTTCAAGATGCAGGTGGGCATGTGGACGTTGTATCGTTGATAAATCAGCTATACAACTACCTTGACGATACGAAACTCGCCGCACGCAGTGAAGCGTATGCAGCATCGTTGTATTATTATGGAAGCGTACAGCAAGCAGCTTCTGTTAATCTACCGGGTGCAAAGGCCATTTACGATGATCTGAAACAGTATTTCCCAAGAACTGGTAAAGCAGCAGAAGCAAAAAAGTAAAAATTCAAGTGGAACCTTTAGTGTAAATAATAAAGCCGTGAGATGTATGTCTCCGGCTTTTGTTTTATACTGTCGGCCAAGCGAGTTTTGCTCCTCCAGAGCAAATGATTCCTCCGACAGAGCAAAGTTTTGCTCTTCTTCCCTAAAACTTTGCTCCAACCGAGCAAAGTTTTCCTCATTGGGAGCAAAGTTTTGCTACGAACGAGCAAATGATTGCGTTGCTGGAGCAAAGTTACAAGGTTCGGGTTGGCGATATTATAAATATCTGAGTTGATATCGATTTGTTATCTCGCAATAATTTTCAATAGCGATACCAAGCAATTGAAAGAAAGGGATAGTTTCTCTCTTATCACCATTTAAGTACACTGGATCCTCAAGCTTAATGTCTATTTCATAACTATTGACATCTGTAATTATGTAATTGATTTTGAAATTAAGTTCTTCGTTTATATACGTTATGTTTTCAGCTCTTTTGTCGTATTTATCGATGTTTACTAGAGCACAAATAAATCTGAAACAATTATATTCATTTCGTTCCAAATTAATCTCATCCTTTCTGCTCTTGAGGCAATTACAAAGATCTTCTTTCGAATTGCCAAACATAAATAGTAAGAAGTCAATCAAATTGGATGAATCCCTCATCTTATTATGTATTTCATGGTATTTTCTAAAAGGTATTGTCCAATGCGTATCTATTTTGTCTACGAATTTTCTGAGATTAATCAAATCGTATTCTACAAACATTTTGAGGACAATGCGGCTTATCGTAAAATAATCATTGTTATTTCTTTCTCGTTTGATAGTTTCTGTAAAATTATCAATTCGGCTAATTATTTCTTTTTTGTTATCAAACTGAAAAGGCTCTATCGAATAAAATTTATCAATATACCCAGAAAAATCAACTCCTGACCCATATTTATGTTGAAATATATTGCGGATATTATTTAAATCACAAACCAGAATTATTTTCTCAAATCCAAACTTATGACTCTCATAATCTTTAGAGAAATGAGCAGAAAAAACATTTAGAATCCTGAAAATATGTTCAGGGTCAATTCTATCTAAATCGTCAATGATTAAAATTGGCTTTTTGTCGGCAGGGATTGATTTAATTAGTGCATATATTAGTGTGGTTATATCATTATTTTCATAAATACTTCCCTCTTTATCCAGTAATTTAGAAAGATAGTTTTTAACGGTATCCAAATCATCTGTTTCGTAGGTCTTTTTATATTTCTCATATTCTATCTTGTGCTTTTCTAAATCAGAAATAGCGGTACTAATCGCTTTCCCGACTTTCCCGACATGTTTAATTACGTCGCCTGCCAATTTCCAAAAATTGTCTTTCAAATAGTACTGAACTAATAAATCATCTGAAAAAGTCACCTTTTCCCAGCTGATATTATCTTTTTCAAGCAAACTTATCAAGATGTCATATTTGATGTATTCGAGTATGTCTTCATTGTTAGATACTGAATAATTTATGGGAGAAATAAAAAATGGCTCATATAATTCATTTTTAAAAAATGAATCGAGAAAATAGGTTTTACCTATCCCAAACATTCCAGAAAACAGTATTCTATTATTGTGTGG
>DATFAW010000417.1:0-2982 GCA_035254165.1 Paludibacter sp. | reverse complement strand
GTAGCGCAAAATAAACAGTCTGTTATGTGGATTGACGGCGAAGCCAATTTTGCCCGGTTTAGTAGTCCTGACACCATCGATTTTTACCTGACCAAATTAAAATCACTTGGTTTTACACAGGTCGTTGTTGATGTTCGTCCTATCACTGGTGAAGTGCTTTACGAAAGTGCTTATGCTCCCCGTATGGAAGAATGGCAGGGTGCAAAACGAAGCAATTTTGATTATTTGGGGCAATTTATCAAAAAAGGCCATGAGTTGGGACTGAAAGTTCAGGCAGAATTAAATGTGTTTGTTGCCGGTCATAACTATTTCGATCGTGGAATTATTTATTCGCAACATCCGGAATGGGCTTCGATGGTTTATACACCCGAAAAAGGAATTATACCTATTACACAGGAAAAACAAAAGTATGGTGCCATGGTAAATCCGATTATTCCTGAATTTCAAAAATACATTCTGAACATCATGAAGGAGATTGTTACAAAATACCCCAAACTGGATGGTATCATTTTAGACAGATGCCGCTATGATGGAATCAGTGCCGATTTTTCCGATTTGTCGCGAACCAAATTTGAAGAATACATTGGCGAGAAGGTAACTAATTTTCCTACCGACATTTTTATCTGGAAGAAAAATGCTGATGGTAAATATACCCCTGAACGCGGAAAGTATTTCTTGAAATGGGTAGAATGGCGCACGAAAAACATTTATGACTTTTTCGTATTGGCTCGCAAAGAAGTAAAATCGGTAAATAAAAATATTTCATTTGGGACTTATACCGGAGCCTGGTATCCTTCGTATTACGAAGTGGGTGTAAACTTCGCCAGCAACAAATATGACCCCAGCAAAGACTTTGATTGGGCAACACCTGCTTATAAGAATTATGCCTACGGCGATTTGCTCGATTTTTATATGACTGGAAATTATTATACCGATATCACCATTGATGAGTATCATAAAAACAACCACAGTGTTTGGAATGAAACCGATAGCCAGGCTCAATCGGGAACATGGTACTGCGTGGAAGGTTCGTGTGCCCACTTGAAAACCATTTTGAAAGGAAATAAATTTATGGGTGGAATTCTTGTAGACCAATTCTATTCAAATCCGGCAAAACTTTCGAAAACGATCGAAATGAATTTGAAAGCTTCTGATGGATTAATGGTTTTTGATATCGTACATATCATCAACAAAAATTTGTGGAAAGAGCTAAAAGATGGTATGATAGCCGGTGGTGCTTTGAAGCCAGCTCCCAAAAGTAAGAGTAGCACAAAATAAATGTCAGAGGTTGTATCAAAAGCACGCAAATGACGCAAATAACACAAATTTTCGCAAATAAGATTTGTGCAGTTGAATATGATTTGCTGAATTTCAATTCAATAAGATTGCGTTAATTTGCTCATTTGTGTCATTTGCGTTCTAAAAAGACTTTTGAGACAGCCCCTTGATTACTAAAACACGAGGAATGAAAAATAAAGAAACAAATCAACGGGCTTATGCCCTGGATGCCCTGCGAGGGTATGCCATAATCACCATGGTATTATCGGCAACCGTTGCGCCCGAAATACTTCCCGGTTGGATGTATCACACCCAGACTCCACCGCCATTTCATGTGTTTGATCCCAATTTATCCGGGCTTACATGGGTGGACCTGGTATTCCCCTTTTTCTTATTTGCCATGGGAGCGGCATTTCCGTTTTCCATCGGCAAAAGAATTGAACGGGGTGAAAGTCAGCTTCAGTTGGTTTGGGATGCTGTGCTTCGTGGATTGCAACTCACTTTCTTTGCTATTTTTATTCAGCATTTTTATCCTTATGTATTAAGCTCTCCCCAGGATCCTCGTGCCTGGGGATTGGCTTTACTTGCATTTGCGTTGCTCTTTCCTATGTTCATGCGCATTCCATTGAAAATGCCTGCATGGGCACATTCTACTATTAAACTCTCAGCTTACGGATTGGCTTTCTTACTTATGGTAACAGTACAGTATGCCGGAGGTAGAACCTGGAATCTGGATTTCAGTAATGTCATTATCTTATTACTTGCCAATATGGCCATTTTTGGTTCTATTGTTTATACATTTACGAAAAAGAACCGTTGGGCGAGGATTGCCGTACTTATTTGTTTGATGGCAATTCTGATGTCGTCCGGTGTAGAAGATTCGTGGGCTCAAGCGGTATTCAATTTCACGCCATTTCCATGGATGTATAAGTTTACCTATCTGAAATATCTTTTCATTGTTATTCCCGGTAGTTTTGCAGGAGAATACTTGTTTGACTGGATGAACCGGAGAAATGTGGAGGCGAACGTACCGTCTGAAAATGATCGCAAACTGTCGGTTCTTTTATTAGCATTGACTATTGTAATTATCCTGTCGAATCTCTACTTCCTGTATTGCCGGTTGTTGGTAGTCAATTTGTTCTCTACTATATTACTGTTGGGCGTTGGTTATTTCTTTCTTCGAAAGGGGGATGGCTTTAACCGGAAATTGTGGCGAAACCTGTTTTATGCCGGAGCCTATTTATTGCTTCTTGGGCTTTGTTTCGAGTCCTACGGAGGAGGAATAAAAAAAGATCCACCAACTTACAGCTATTATTTTGTGACTTCAGGCCTGGCATTTATGGCCCTGTTGGCATTCAATATTGTCTGTGACTTTTATGGATGCGTACGTAGTACTAAGTTTTTAGTCATGTCGGGTCAGAATCCAATGATTGCTTATGTTGCAGGCGACTTGCTTATTATGCCTGTTGCCGGCCTGCTGGGAATAACTCCATTGCTTAAATACTTCAGTTTAAATGTTGGATTGGGATTTTTGCGGGGTGTTATCCTTACAGGCATTGCTGTGCTTGTCACCATGTTTTTTACCCGAATTAAATGGTTCTGGAGAACCTGAGTTTAAACGGAGTTTTGAATTTTATTCTATATTGAATTTATTAAAACAAACAAAATGCGATTAATAATACAACCTGATATATCAGGAATTTC
>DATFAW010000416.1:0-3270 GCA_035254165.1 Paludibacter sp. | reverse complement strand
GTAATTGTAAAAATGGAATATTTATTTTATATACATCGGATTTTTTCACATTCTTGCAATCGACTGCGCCACAGATACTTGGATGCGTTTGTGAAAAAACGCATATATACATCGCAATTTTACAACATGAAAAAAGAGTCGAAAAGATCAAAATTTGAGCAGGAACTGAAGAAGGTTTTCGGAATTTTGCAATTGAAGTTTTTTGCGCAAACGGCCGCGATGAACATTGACAGATTCACTTTTTACCTCAAGGATAGTCGAAATCATACCTGTGTCGAAGTTGCCAAGCAGCAAACAACAGATTAACACGTCACGCTTTGTCAGATTTGGGTAGCTTTCGATAAGCCGCACAGAGATATTCGGGTATGCCACATCTATATGAGCTATCAATTCTTCGTGGAAAGTACTGATATGAGGGATTTTTGAATCGGTTGGGTCATTATCTTCGGTGGATGGTGGTCGTTTAACGGCCTGGCTTCTGTATTGCTCTACATTCTTTAGCAACACACGCTGCATGCTCACTTGTTTCTGCAAAAGAATATTATTCTCTTTCTCCGTTTTCATCAATGTTTTTTCCTGTTTCAGCAACTGTTTTTGCGCAATTAGCTGATGCCTGTTTGCTTTAATTCGCCAGAATAAAAAAACAATACACACCAGGCTCAACAGCAACAGGGCAACCAATAGGATAATACCATTCTGATTATTTTCGATGATTAGACTCTTATTCTCTACAGCCAGGCGTTCAAACCGGTATTTTTTTTCCAATCCGGCAAAACTAGTTGTCAGCGTGCGCTCTTGTATTGAGTCTTTCACCTCTATAACGCGCTTTGCGAAATGCAAGGCTTTGGGAAGTTGCCCTTGTTTCTCGTACAACTCTTGCCAAAGTTGATAATAATCGACAACCATTTTATTCGGATCCTCAACTTTACTCAGATATATCTTTGCAGAATCCAGTTGGCTTGACTTGACAAAAATTCGTCCAATTAAATACCACCTATTATAATCGTATGCAGCAATATTTGTTATAGGTGTCAGTCTAAGATAATGCAAAGCCGACTGATAATTCTTCTGCTGATAGGCAATTCCACTTAAATGCTTGTAAATAGATGAAATAATTGCATCTTCATGAAGCGGCATTGCTATTTTCTCAGCTAAATTATAATAAAACTTCGCACTGTCGTATTGGTCTTTCATACAAAAGCCATTGCCAATACTTATTGACGCTACTCCCTGATTTCTTATATCTTTTATCTTTTCAAAAGCTGAAAAACACAATTTATTATAGAGTATCATACTATCCGGTTGCCTTTGAGATTGATACATTAGGGCTTTATCATAATAAATCAAACCTCGAAGTTTATAGTTCTGGCATTTAGAGGCAAACTCTTGTGCTTTAAATAAAGCAAGTGCTTGCTCCTGCTTATTTCCCTGATTATTTTCGCAGCGGGCAAGATAGAAATAAGCATATGCTGCACGAAGAGGTTGGCTGTCGGTATAGTAATTGGTAGCAAACCGGATTAACGAATCGGATTCTACTTTAATATCATTTTTATCCAAGGCCTGGCTCATCAAAAGGGCATATAGAGCACGATTGGGGTTTCGTTTGTATATATCGGGTTTTAATCTTTGTAAAATATGCAAAGCCGAATCGGGAGCAGTTTCCATCAATTGATCGGCACGTAGCAACTCCTTGTCGGGAGCCGAACATGCAACCAACAACAAACTCAAGCAAAAAAATATTGTGCGAACGATTTTCATAAATCAATACCTTGAACAAATGGAAAGCGAAAGTACAATATTTTCGGGACTAACAGGAAAGATAATATTAAAAGAATGCAGGGAACAAACAACCAACCTCTAATTCCATTCGCCCAAAGCCATTTTGACTAAGAAGACACTCTTATTTACACGAAAGTGGTAGTACAACCTTAAGTCATACTACCACTTTAATTTATCTTTCCCCGGTTGAACGTTAAGATCAAGTCTTACTGTTCAGATTCCAGTCTAGGCAATATACATTTTATAGCCCTTACCATGTGTATTAATGATAATAATAGAGGAGTCTTTATTTAGTAGCTTACGCAATTTACATATAAACACATCCATTGTTCTACGAGTCCTGTAGTTGTCTTCCCGCCAAATAGCATTCAGGATATCACCGCGAACCAGCAGTTTATTGATATTTGCTGCAAATAAAACAATTAGATACGATTCTTTAGCAGTAAGCTTAACCGATTCATTATTAAACATAAGTGTCCGTTTATCTACATCAAATATGTATGCACCAATTTTGTAAGAAGGTGCCAACATAAGATTTTTTAAATAATCATCTAATCCATTTACCAGGCTTTTTTCACGTTCAACTTTCATCTTTGTTTTTTTATAGTATTATTATGAGTAAAATATTTTCCAATAAAAGGAGCGAAAGTCATTTTCGCATGCTCAAAATACAGAATTTAATCTAGCTCTTGCATCCGTCTCAATTTCTGAAAGACTATCATTGTCATGTTTATAAAAACAAGAGAAGAAATTGAGGAAGCAATAATTTTCCACACAACCATACTATCTATCGATTTATAAACAACAACCATTGACATTAAACATATAGGCAAATTAATCCAAAAAGCAATCCTTGTCCTTCTTAACTTTTCATTTTTATTCATTGTATCCATTATTTATGTTTCAGATATAAAAATCATTTTGTGTTTAAGACAATCAATCACATAAGTACCACTACTCAAGCTTAAAATATTCTTTTTATTATGAAAAATGAAAACAACACTTTATATGTAAAATCACAAGAATGCTAAATCATATTTTTTAGTTTCGCAAAAATATATATTTTTACTTAAGTGTGCAATTATTTTAGCGAAGTATTTATAAAAAATAAAACATAAATGTCGTTAACACAAAAAAGTGCCGTTCAAAGCAGTCGCAAATCTCAATGAAAGCCATCCTAACCATTAATATCGAAAAAAAATGCAACTAATAGATTAATCCAGCAGTTGCATTTAGTTATCAAGCGAAAAACAGATAGTCAGGTTTCATTTGATGATATTTATCTAACTTAACAAGTCATAAAGTAGGGCTCAGCTTAAATCTTCCCAATACTTTTGTAATACAATTGCTTCAGGTTCTCAATGCTTGGAGCTTTAAATATACTCAATTCTTTTTCAGACCGGCTTAACGAATCCTCAGCAGTTGGAACATCACTAAACTGGAAATTATCTTCCCACGCCGAAGCCATTTGAGGTTCCGGACCGTTGTTGT
>DATFAW010000415.1:0-2078 GCA_035254165.1 Paludibacter sp. | reverse complement strand
CTGCTAGGGGGCGGAACTTATAATGCTCATGTAGTAGTAAATAAAAATCATCCTAATGCCGAAATAAAATATCAGGGAAAAACGAGAGGATATGGTACCGCAACATTTAAAGTGCCAAGAAGCGAGGCAAATAGTCTTTCATTCACGGTAAAAGAAGATGGCTGTCCTGAACAGACATACAATTATAAATTCAGAACATTTAGAGTAGGTGCTTTTCTGGGTTCAGTAGTTGCTTGGACAGGCATTGGTGTTGCTACTAGTGGCTTTGTTATTCCTTGTGGCCCAATAATAGATTTTGCTTCATGCGCTATATGGAAGCCAAGCATAGTTGAAGCTGGAGTTTCTCAGGAGAATGTTAAAACTTTTAGGTACTTGGTTGATTATGATCATGTGTCAAGTAGTGATACCCTTGATGTGAAAAAAGCTATTGATGTGGTCTATTTAAAAGATGGCAATATATTTAAAGGTTGTATTACCGAGCAAACGTCTAATGTGCAAATAAAAATGCAAACAACTGATGGAAACAAATTTACGTTCCAATTTGTTGATATCCTGAAAATAGAAAAAGAGAAGGTAAAATAACTTGGAGAATCGGACAGTATCTGGAAGCAGATGCTGTTTAAACTAAATGATTAGTGAAATTTATGAATTCAACTTCGATGCATTCCGACTGGAAACAAGCTTCTGTACTCGCTTCGCGTTCGCTAAATCTAGTGAATGATGAAACCATTAATCAGGTTTTACTTGCCTTGGCAGATGAAGCTGTGGCTCAAGCTGATGCTATTTTGATTGAAAATGCTAAAGATTTGGCAGCTATGGACAATGCGAACCCAATGTACGACCGCCTTTTACTTAGCAAAGAACGTATTGATGGAATTGCTGCAGATATTCGGAATGTGGCTTCATTGCCTAGTCCGTTGGGAAAACAGCTAATGGAAACCGAACGCCCGAATGGGATGAAAATATCGAAAGTAACCGTTCCGTTTGGTGTGGTGGGTATTGTTTACGAAGCCCGTCCGAATGTAAGTTTCGATGTTTTTTCCCTTTGTCTGAAATCGGGGAATGCCTGTGTGTTGAAAGGTGGAACAGATGCTTATAATTCTAACTCAGTCATTGTGAGAGTTATTCAGTCGGTATTGGAAAAGTTTGGATTAGATAAAAATATTGTGACACTGCTTCCTGCCGGTCGCGAGGCTACAGCGGAGCTGATGAATGCAGTTGGTTTTGTGGATGTAATTATCCCTCGCGGAGGCAAAGGCTTGATTGACTTTGTGCGTGACAATTCTCGCATTCCGGTAATCGAAACCGGAGCCGGTATTTGCCATACTTATTTTGATGAATTTGGGGATGTTGCAAAAGGAGCCGAAATAATTTTTAACGCAAAAACCCGCCGTGTTAGTGTTTGCAATGCATTGGATTGCTTGATAATAAATGAAAAACGGTTGGCAGATTTACCCACGCTCTGTGAAAAGTTGGCAGAGAAGAATGTGCTGATTTATGCCGACATTAAAGCCTTTACATTCTTAAATGGCAAATATCCGAGCTCGTTGTTGCAAAAAGCCACAGATGAAAGTTACGGAACGGAATTCCAGGATTATAAAATGGCTGTGAAAACAGTTGAATCGATTCAGGATGCGGTGGAACATATAGCCAAGTTTAGCTCTAAACACAGTGAATGCATCGTGAGTGAAAACGAACAACACATAATGTTTTTTAATAATGTGATAGATGCGGCTTGTGTTTATACAAATGTTTCGACAGCTTTTACTGATGGTGCGCAGTTTGGCTTGGGGGCGGAAATAGGAATAAGCACTCAAAAATTGCATGCGCGCGGCCCAATGGCCCTGGCTGAATTGTGTTCGTATAAGTGGATAATAAGAGGGGATGGACTCATAAGGAACTAAAAAAGATGAGCATAATTCACTAAAGTTCAAATATTTTTACACTATTTGTTGTATATTCGAAAATAATTGATTTTCTTTGTAATCGAAAAGAAAGTATATTTTTCGCTAGGTTATTCTCAATTCTCCTTTTCAAGGACTGATAATTGTTTTAACCCTGTTTGTTTATGCTGTTCT
>DATFAW010000414.1:0-2808 GCA_035254165.1 Paludibacter sp. | reverse complement strand
GATGTCTGATAATATAAAGGTGAGCGAGGTGTCTGAAATTCTTCGGATGCAACTCGAAGGGATTGACACCAGCGTTCAATTTGACGAAGTAGGTACTGTGCTACAAGTTAGTGACGGTGTGGTTCGTATTTATGGGCT
The DNA here is from genome assembly GCA_035254165.1 of Paludibacter sp. GTDB lineage: Bacteria > Bacteroidota > Bacteroidia > Bacteroidales > Paludibacteraceae > Paludibacter. Next base: position 2,670 of record DATFAW010000414.1, on the reverse strand, counting down.
ACGCAATGCCGAAGCCAATGAATTGTTGGAGTTTGAAAATGGAATCAAGGCCATTGTAATGAATCTGGAAGAAGATAACGTTGGAGCTGTATTGCTTGGACCTACCAGCCAGATCAAGGAAGGCGATACCGTGAAACGTACCAAACGTGTTGCTTCAATCAATGTTGGCGAAGGAATGTTGGGACGCGTTATCAATCCGCTGGGTGAACCACTCGACGGAAAAGGTAAAGTGACCGGCGAGATGATTGAAATGCCTCTTGAACGCAAAGCTCCTGGCGTAATTTACAGACAACCCGTAAATCAACCACTTCAAACAGGTTTGAAAGCTGTGGATGCGATGATTCCTATCGGGCGCGGCCAACGTGAGTTGATTATCGGTGACCGTCAGACTGGTAAAACCAGTGTGGCTATCGATGCCATTATCAATCAGAAATCAAATTTTGATGCAGGTGATCCTGTGTATTGTATTTATGTAGCTATCGGACAAAAAGGTTCTACGGTTGCTTCTATTTTGAATACATTGACGGAACATGGAGCTATGGAGTATACCGTAATTGTTGCGGCCAACGCTTCCGATCCTGCTGCGTTACAATATTACGCACCATTTGCCGGTGCAACCATTGGTGAATTCTTCCGCGATACCGGTCGTCATGCCTTGGTCGTTTACGATGATTTATCGAAACAAGCCGTGGCATACCGCGAGGTATCCCTGATTCTTCGTCGTCCATCCGGACGTGAAGCTTATCCGGGCGATATCTTCTACCTTCACTCTCGCTTGCTCGAAAGAGCTGCCCGTGTGATTTCGCAACAAGAAGTGGCGGAACAAATGAACGATTTACCTGAAAGTTTGAAAGGCAAAGTAAAAGGAGGCGGTTCGCTGACTGCACTTCCAATTATCGAAACCCAGGCAGGTGACGTATCAGCTTATATCCCTACCAACGTAATTTCTATTACCGATGGTCAGATATTCTTAGATACCGATTTGTTCAATCAGGGTAACCGTCCTGCTATCAACGTAGGTATTTCGGTTTCGCGTGTGGGTGGTAATGCACAAATCAAAGCCATGAAAAAAGTGGCCGGTACTTTGAAAATGGATCAGGCACAATTCCGCGAACTGGAAGCGTTTACCAAGTTTGGTGGAGATATGGATCCGGTAACAGCTATGACCATCGATAAAGGGCAGAAGAATACCCGCTTACTCGTTCAACCTTTGCATGAAACATTGTCAGTTGACAAACAGGTGGCGATACTTTATTGTGGGACGCACGGTTTATTGGCTAATGTTCCATTAACTAGGGTGGCGGACTTCCAAAAGGAATTCTTGATGGTGTTGGAAATGTCGCATAAGGCAGATGTACTCGATGTACTCAAAAAAGGAATTGTCAATGACGATGTAACCAAAATTATCGAAAAGGTTGCAGGAGAAGTTGCAAAACGATTAGCTGTTTAGTCAGGCTCACAGCCCCCTAAATCCCCCAAGGGGGACTTAAATGTTTTGTGATTAATTGTGAATTATGAATTAAAGTTATGGCTTCATTAAAGGAAATAAAATCACGTATTCAGTCAGTCAAATCGACTCAGAAGATCACATCGGCAATGAAGATGGTATCTTCGGCAAAATTGCGTAAAGCGCAAAAGACCATCGAGAATTTTTTCCCGTATGAGGAACGATTGAACGGTTTGCTGAGGAACTTTTTGAGCGCAGAAGAACATAATTCATCTGTTTTTTCTGAAGTTAGGGAAGTGAAGCGTGTTGCTATTGTTGTTTTTTCATCCAATTCAAGTTTGTGTGGTGGTTATAATTCTAATGTAGCAAAACTGCTGACTCAGGCTGTTGAAAAATATCATAAGCTGGGTCGTGAACACATAGTGATTCTTCCTGTAGGTAAGAAAGTAACTAAAGTCAGCCGTAAGTTGGGTTTTGAACCCTATGCAAATTTTGACTCAATGGCTGATAAGCCTAGTTATGCAGCAGCCTTAAGTTTGGCGGATGATTTAATGCAGTTATTTCGGAATAAAGATATTGATAAGGTTGAGTTGATTTATCACCACTTTGTGAGTAAAAGTTCACAGGTACTGACTTCTGAAACCTTTTTGCCGATTCAACTGAAACCGGCTGAAGCTGGCACTATAGCACTCGATTATATTGTAGAACCCGATCGTGAAACTATCATGTCGGAATTGATACCGAAAGTGCTTCGTTTGAAGGTTTACACGGCTTTACTCGATTCCAATGCTTCAGAGCATGCGGCGCGTACTATGGCCATGCAAATGGCAACAGACAATGCGACCGACTTGTTACAGGAGCTTTCGTTGCAATACAATAAATCCCGTCAACAAGCTATTACTAATGAATTGCTCGATATTGTGGGTGGTTCATTTGGGCAAAATTGATAAACCCTGTTTTATATTTACAAGGCTGCGAGTTTTCGCAGCCTTTTTTGTTTACCTCCAGTTGCTTTTTGTTTACTTGGGTTATTTACATTTAGCTTCAAGGTGAAGAGCTTACTCTCTTATGAATCAAATAAATGATTTTGCATTTGATTAAATAGAGAGGTGCTGGGTAGTAACAATCTCAATCTTCATTTGGCTAAGAATTGTATTTATATTTCCAGTTAAGTTTCAATAGAACGAATAACAATAGAAAGAACTTTTTATTAGAAATGCAAG
>DATFAW010000413.1:0-6053 GCA_035254165.1 Paludibacter sp. | reverse complement strand
TATGAGAATGAGTTGCATCAAGAGACACAGAAAAGAATTAAGAATTCAGTTATGGAATACGAAAATACGTATAACGAGGAATATCATGAAGAAAATTCTTACGACTATGATAATGTTACAAATAATCCATTATATGATGACAACTTAGATATGGATCAACAAAGCCAAGAATTCTGGGATAATTTATAAAATAGAAAATCAGCCCCACTAACGCGGACTTGCAATCACGTCAGATAATTTAAACACACATAATATGGACAAATTTGCCAAAGCATTAATTTCAGGAAAAAGACATGACATCATCCCCGAAGAACATGATTATTTCGGGCAACTTATAGGCGAATGGAATTTCAAATGGCACGACAATATCGGCAGCGAGTTTGAATCTGTTGCTGATGGTAAATGGACATTCGCACGCGTATTAGAGGGTAGAGCGGTGCAAGACGTATTCGTTACTTCCAAAAACAATCCTAAAACAGGTGAACTTGAACGGGAGTATGGCACAACGATTAGAATCTACAACCCCACGAAAGGAAATTGGGATGTTTTTTACGGCTGCACAGGCGAAGCCGTACAACTTGTTGCCGAAAAAGAAAATGACCAGATTGTGATTACCTGCGTTACACCCATTGGTTTTCAGATGAAGTGGGTATTTTTTGATGTGCAGCAGGATTCGTTCAAATGGAAAAACATCATATCGACCGACAACGGAAAAACCTGGGTAATAAAAGCTCTGGCAGAAAACGCATGCAGGTGCTAATAACATCATTCCAAAGTCAACGGGAATTTACAATCGTTCCAGTTACAAGATTGATGACGAAAATACAAACAAAAAATAATCAATTCTAAATTCAACGTTCAGTTATGAAAACAATTGTGATAACAACATTATTGCTGCCTTTCACTTTAATAGGATTTGGACAAAATCGAACATTCGACTATTTTGGCAGCGTCAGCCCGGGAGAAAAAATTGAGCTTTTTGCTCCAGACATCGTTTCATTGAAAGACTCCAAAGAAAAATCTTTGGCTATTTCGCCTAATGGTGATGAAGTTTTCTTTTCAGCAGGTAAAAGCTGGCCTGAGTGCAAAATAATGCAGGTAAAGAAAATCAACAATCAATGGTCGAAGCCGGAAGTAGCTGAATTTTCCTCCGATTGCTATGCTACTGAACCTGCATTTTCACCCGACGGTAGGTACTTGTATTACTCGTCGAGTAAAGGTATGCAAGACATTAAACAATATTCTATCTGGAGGACAGAAAAAGTTGATAATAAATGGGGCGAGCCCAAAAAGGTAATAGATATTGTAGATCCTAACATATTGGAATTTCATCCAACTATCTCAAAAAAAGGGACTGTATATTTTTGCTATTGGGATTCTTTAAAACAAACCGGGAGCATCTATAAATCAAAATTATCAGGAGATGTTTACTCTAAACCCGAAAAAGTAGATATTCCATTTAACATTCAAGGTAGCGATACTGACCCATTTATTGATCCGGAAGAAAAATATATAATCACTTCCTCTACCGGACAACATAGTACAGGAGGCTACGATGTGTATATTTGTTATAATAAAGGAAATGGTTCATGGTCGGTTCCTGTCAATTTCGGGAATAGGTTTAATACAACAGCCGATGAGGATTCTTTTGATATTTCTCCCGATGGCAAATTCATTTTTATTTACAAACAAGATGATGTTTACTGGACTGAGACAAAAGGAGTACTAAAAAACAGACAATAATAAACAGTTCCCGATAATAATTAAAAAGCTTGAGCCTCGCTAATGCAGACTTCGAATCGTTCCAGGATAAAAGGTTAACTTATATTTAAAATAGAAGATCTTCTTCGCGCAGAAATAAAGACAAAACTATTCATCTTTAGATAGTCCGTATTAAATTTATTTTCTCTATTTTTGGATTGAAATCAATGATATAAAAACATTTATTCATTCGCCTTTAATCATATATCGTTATGGAAGCAGGAATTATTTTCAACAACAGAATACTGGATGTTGTTTTCATTTCCATGTTTGCGGCGCAAGTTTATAAGTTGGCAGACTCCCTTTTCAGGCAGAAAAAAATGGTTTGGTCACGCCTTTGGGAAACCGGGGGAATGCCCAGTTCACACTCCTCATCGGTCATGGCACTTACCACAGCTATCGCCATTACCCAGGGATTAAACAGTGGATCGTTTGCTGTCAGCACTGTTTTCTCAATTATTGTCATGTACGACGCAGCCGGAATTCGAAAAGCAGCAGGCGAACATGCCGGCGTAATCAACCAGTTGACAGAATTCATCATCGGGGCTTTCGACAAACGATTTAAAAACGAAAAGTTGAAAGAACTGCTGGGGCACAGCTACACCGAAGTAATTGCAGGAGCTGTTTTAGGGTTTGTAACTGCCTTTGCAATGAGGGGATATCTGCTAGAATAAAGCAACTGTTTCTACAATTCTTCTATCGCCACCGAAATACCCTCGCGCTGCAATAGCGCCAACGACTTTGAACAAATGGCAGAAGAACAGATTAATGATACTTTCAAATCAGAATCTACGCTCTGTATTTGCCTGCACATCTCCACTATCTTAACCGCATCCTTTTGAATAATACGGCTCTTGGTTAGCTTCACAATAGCCAGGTGATTTTCGCTAATGGCACGCAGCTTTGTTCGTGCCGGCAAATTGTAATCAGCAGGATTTAAGTCCATAATAAAAAACGTCTTATTGGTGAGCCTCCCTAAATGCTTTCAACCGCTCTTCGAGCACTGGCATTTGATCCATCCGCACAAACGATACGCAAGCACGCAGTCCGTTGGGATTTTCGCTACCCGTAATAGCCAGAGAAATAGCGCTGACACCGTAATATAAGAATTCTTTCATCAGTTCGGCGCTGGTCATGCCCGGATACGCAATAGTGAAATAGAAACCATCCGCCAGTTCGTCATTCTCATCCTTATACACGATGTAAAAACCGGATTTCAGAAACAAGGCTTTCATTATGCGGGCCTTTTCACCATACACATGAAGTTCTTTTACAAAGTCTATCTCGCCGTCGTTCACAGCTTTCAATGTAGCCGCCAAAGCATATTGCGCCGTATGCGAAGTTCCGGCCGTGGTGGCATACAACACACCATACGAAATAAAATGCCCAAGCACATCGCTGGTGAAATAGTTTTTCAGATTCGGATAACGACGTGTACGAAGCTTTTCGGAAGTTATCATCATACCCATCCGTTGACCGGCATAACTGAATATCTTGGAAGCAGAAAGTAACAAAATATAATTGTCGGTATAATGCGCCACCGTGGGTTGAAACGGCGGTACAGCAGGTGTTCCGTAATGTTGGCGAAAATCCATGGCAAAATAGGCCAGGTCTTCCAACACGATCACATCGTATTTCGTAGCCAGTTCGCCAATTGTTTTCAACTCGTTTTCCGAAAAACAAATCCACGACGGATTATTGGGCGACGAATAACAGATGGAACATATGTTTCCTTCTTTCAGGTACGATTCCAGTTTGTCACGAAGTAATTCTTCCCGAAAATGAAGTATATCGAACGATTTGAAAGGCAACCCTAACAGATGTAACTGCGATTTATTTACCGGAAAGCCGGGATCGATAAACAGCGTGTATGGTTTATCCGGATTTGTACGCCCTGCAGCCAGCAAAGCCGCGAAACTACCCTGCATCCCTCCTACCGTAGGCACACAATTCAACGGCGACACTTCCAGGTTCATAAACAAGTTGGCAAAACGCGCCATCTCTGTTTTAGCAAACGGAATACCTTCAATATTCGGATATTGAGACGCCAAACCCATGTCCAGTGCTTGCTTTTCCGCTGCGATAGCAATGGACGAAGCTGGCAGACCGGGCGCACCCATTTCCATATGAATAAATTCGTGTCCGCTTTGTTCCTCAATTTTCGAGACCAACCTACCTACTTCACGAATAGATAAGCAGGTTATGTCCGATTCTCCAAATTGAGAGAAAAGAGTATCTACCAGTTCTTTTTGTATAATCATCTTTGAAATTTTAATGCTAACTTTCCCAAAATCCCATGACTCTGGAATTATTAAATACAATAAATATCACGAAGTTAATAACGCGACCGAAGGGAGCTAATATCAATTAATAACGCCGCAGGCAAATTACTTCTTCCTATTATCTACCACTCTCACTGCTTTTCCTTCGCTGCGAGCGATAGATTTTGGTTCCACCAACGTGACTTTTACGCTCAGGCCAATGGCACTGTTGAGTGCATGTGATATTTTGCGCGACAGGTTTTGCAAATCACGAATGGTATCGGTCAGTTTCGCTTCGTCCAGTTCTACTTTCAATTCCAGCGTATCCAGATTATTATCACGATCCACGTAAAGCATGTAGTGGGCACTTGTTTCGCCAAGCTCCAGCAACACATGTTCAATTTGCGATGGGAACAGATTCACACCACGGATAATGAGCATATCGTCGCTTCGTCCGGTAATTTTCTTCATGCGCACCGACGTACGTCCACATGTGCAGGTTTCTCGGTTAAGCGTGGAAAGATCGCGGGTATTGTAACGAAGCAATGGAATGCCTTCTTTGGTCAAAGTAGTGAAAACCAGCTCACCTTCTTCCCCATCGGCTATCGGTTCTTTGGTATCCGGATGTACAATTTCCGGAAAGAAATGATCTTCATGCACATGCAATCCTGCATGATGAATGCAATCGTTTGCCACACCCGGTCCCATTATTTCGCTGAGTCCATAAATATCATGAGCCTGGATTCCCCATTTCTTTTCCAGTTCCAGGCGCATATTTTCCGTCCAGGGTTCTGCACCAAAAACACCGACTTTCAGTTTCATATCGGCTAATGAATAACCGTTTTCGGCTAGCGCATCGGCCAGATGAAGGGCGTACGAAGGCGTACAAGCCAGCACTGTCGATCCAAAATCGGACATAAGCTGCAACTGTCGGCGCGTATTTCCACCCGAAATAGGAACTACCGAGCAACCTGCGGTTTCAGCTCCATAGTGAACGCCCAGTCCACCCGTAAATAAACCATAACCGTACGAAATTTGCATAATATCGCTTTTGCCTATTCCGGCCATTGTCAAACAACGAGCCACTACCTCACGCCAGTTTTCAATATCGTTTTTTGTATAACCCACGGTGGTAGGTTTTCCGGTTGTACCACTCGAGGCATGTACCCGTACAATGTCCTTCATTGGCACCGCAAACAATCCAAATGGATAATTATCGCGCAAATCGGTTTTATAGGTAAATGGTAATTTCACTATATCGTCTATCGACTGAATATCTGATGGCTTCACACCCATTTCATCCATTCGTTTGCGGTAGAAGTCCACATTGTTGTATACCCGGTCTACCAACTGTTTCAGTCGTTCACTTTGCAAAGCCCGCATTTCCTGGCGGTTCATGCATTCAATTTCTTTATTCCAAATCATATTCTAAATGATATTTGCTCCCTTCGGTCACGTTCTTTGCCTACGGCGATATTTACTCCCTTCGGTCGTGATATTAGTTGTTTGTATTCTCTTGGTTCTATTTCAAATCAGCTTCACTGATAGACTTCAACTTATTCGTTTTAATCACATCTACAGCTTTATCGCTGTTATCGGTACGCAGCATTAGAATAGATTTACTGCCAAAACTAAATGCATAGACATACTCAATGCAAATATCAGCGGCAGTAAAAAGATCAAGAATATGCGACATAGAACCGGGAGCGGCATCCATTTCGAGTGAAAGGATATCGTGAACACGTACAGTGAATTGCCCGGCACGCAAGACTTGAAGGGCTTTTTCAGGATCGGAAACGATAGCACGCAAAATGCCGTAATCGCTCGAATCGGCTACCGTGAGTGCAATGATATTGATATTATTCCGGGCCAGAACGGATAAAATCTGATTCAGATGGCCGGTTTTGTTTTCGAGGAAAACGGAGAGTTGGCGAATTGTCATGGTATCGTTATTTGAGGTTTTTTGTTCTTTCGAAGACGCAAATTTACACAATTTGACGGAAAACCGAAGCCATTTATTGCAAATTAATA
>DATFAW010000412.1:0-14506 GCA_035254165.1 Paludibacter sp. | reverse complement strand
AATATCCATAACAAAACTTAATTATAAAATCATTACATATTTTCTATAATTATCTTGAAATTAGTTTGATTATTAATTAGAATGAGTTTACCTTTACATTCAAATTTATCTGGTCACGAATCTATTTATTTTGATATGCATTTATTAGTTGTAGGCATTAATTTTAAAACAGCAGATGTTAGTATCCGGGAGAAGCTCCATTTCTCTAACGAAATAAAAACCAAGGCGCTAAATCTTCTAAACACATATAAATCAATAAAAGGAAGTGTAATTTTATCTACATGTAATCGTGTGGAGATTTACACTTCTGTAAGCGATGTGGAAAGTGGAAGCAATGAAGTTATTGATTTTATCAGTACGTTTCATTCCATCCCCACCGATGAACTTTTACCGATTGTGTACAAAAAAAACTGTCAGGATGCGGTGGTACACCTGTTTAAAGTGGCATCCAGCTTAGATTCGATGGTACTGGGCGAATATCAGATTCAGGGACAAGTAAGAGATGCCTATTTCGAAGCAAAGGATAGTGATTCCACTAACGGCCTGCTGAATAAGGTTTTTCAAACAGCCATACAGATAGGCAAAAAAGTCCGCTCTGAAACAAAGATCGGCGATGGCTCGGTATCGGTAGCAACATTGGCTGTGGATATGGTGAAACAAATTTTTGGCGACCGCGAAAATGTCAATATACTTTTGATAGGTGCCGGAAAAATATCTAATTTAACAGCCGATTATCTTCAACAAAAATTCAAAAACTGCAATATAACGGTGGCAAACCGATCGGGAGCAACCGAGCTAGCTCAACGCGTGGACGCTAAGACCATTGAATATTCGGATCGCTTTAGTGGCATACTCGAAAATGATATCATTATCGCTTCGACCAGCGCGCCCAACTTTATTGTTTGTCGCCACGAAATAAGTATGATGGAAGACGCCCTGCAAGGTAAAACCCGCATTTTTATCGATTTGTCCATTCCCCGAAACATAGATCCGGAAATCAACAACATTGATAACTGCTTCGTTTATTCCATCGACGACATTAACAAAATGATAGATTCTAATCTCGACAAAAGAACGCTTGAAGTGTCGAAGGCCGAAGAAATCATCAAAGATATTTCGGAAGATTATTTTGAATGGTATTCCAAACAGTTCATTATGCCTGCCATGGCCGAAATAAAAAAGGGATTGGTGGTTTTAAAACAAAGCACATTGGATCTACACGAGCCATTTACAAGGAAACTGGACGAAGCACAAAAGGAGGATTTAAGTAAAGTGTTGGATGCCTATTCCGACAGAATTATAAAAGTCATCATGTCTAATCTGAGAAAAGCAAGTACCAGAGAAGAAATGATTTCCATTACTAAAACATTGAAAGACTCCTTCACTATAGAAACTCATGAGGATGAATAGAAAATACGTTGTCGCTACCCGCCCCAGCCTGTTGGCATACACTCAGACCCAACAAACGGTTGAATTGCTGAAGGCACAAAATCCGGATTGCGAATTTGAAATCGTAAAAATATCTACTCACGGCGATGCTGTAACCGATAAACCCCTGACTGCTTTTGGTGGAACCGGGGTTTTTGTCAAAGAACTGGAGAATGCCATTCTGGAAGGCAGGGCCGATTTTGCCATTCATAGCCTGAAAGATGTACCCAGTATTCAGCCCGATGGATTAGTACTCGCGGCCTTTCCTACAAGAGAAGATCCACGCGATGTATTGCTCATCAAAAACGGACTCAGCATTGATGAGTTGAAAGATAATTGCACCATTGGAACAGGCAGTCCGCGCCGTATAGTGCAGATAGCCGGACTAAAACCAGGGGCTACTTTTACTGATTTACGTGGCAATATTGACACTCGTTTAAAAAAACTCGATGAGGGCCAATACGATGCCATAGTGCTTGCCGCTGCCGGACTACGACGACTGGGAAAAGAAATTGATCCAAAAGCATATCTACCCGTCGACACATGCATACCTGCCATTGGACAGGGTGCGATAGCCATTGAATGCCGAAAGGGTGATGAAGAAACAATAGCATTGCTCCGAACCATCAATAACAAGGATACAGAAACAGCTATTCTTGCCGAAAGAGCATTTATGAAAACCGTAGGTGGAGGGTGTAAATTTCCATTGGGAGCTTATGCCACCATCGAAAATGAAACGGTACGGCTGGCAGTCATGCTGGGCAACCATCACACGCAGCAGATTATTCGGTTTTCAGATCGGGCAGCTATTGCCGAAGCACAACAATTAGGGAAAAAACTAGCAGAAAAAATTATAGCAGAAGCCGACAAACTGGGGATAGAGATATTGAAGTAAAGGGAGGTCGGAATTCCAATTCCGACACAAACAAACCGATTTCGACCGATTTAAGTTCAACAACGCCATGAGCACATTAGCTGGAAAAATAATCATTTCTACCCGACCGCTGACAGAAGATGACACCATCAAAAATCATCTGACAGCCAAAGGAGCTTGTGTGTTGGATTTTCCGATGATAAGAACCACTGGCGTTGAGCTGACAGTTGAACAGAAATCGATACTTCGAGCCATAAACGAGTACGAGTGGATAGTGTTTACCAGCAAGAATGGGGTGATTCATTTTTACAAGCAGCTGAATGCGTTGAACATTGATGAAAAAGCAATAGCAGGTAAGAAGATAGCCGTTATTGGTAAGAGCACAGGCGAAGAAGTGCTGAAACACAATGGAAGCACTCACCTGATATCGTCGGGAAAAACATCGGAAGATTTATTGACCGAAATACAAAAAGAAATTAAGCCAACTGATAAAGTCTTGTTGGCGCTTGGTGAACTGGCGGAAGATAAACTCGAGAAAGGGCTTAGTCCCATCTGCATTGTTCATCGCATAAACGTGTACAAAACGATAGGGTTGGAATATACCAACAATGAAATTATCGACCGGATAAGAGATGATAATTATCAGATGATACTCTTTACCAGTCCATCCGGATTTCGGAACTTCAATAAAATAATGTTTGCAAACAATATGAGTTCTAACATTAGAGCTGCTTGTATCGGCCGGACAACTGAAATGGAACTATTGAAAAACAATTGCTGTCCATTGGTTGTTTCTCCGAAGTCGGATGCAGAGAGTTTTGCAAACGAAATAGAAAAGTACTTAGCCTCCCCTAACCCCTCCAAAGGAGGGGAATTTGTTTTGTGAGGCTTATTCAGATTACAATAAAATAACACAGCTATTCAAAAGTCCTCCTTGGGGGATTTAGGGGGCTAAAAACTAATAAAATATGTCATTCCCAGTAACAAGACTCCGTCGCCTAAGAAAGAACCCAATTCTTAGAAGTATGATTTCAGAAACATCCATCAGTGCTGATGATTTAATCATGCCGTTATTTGTTTGTCCGGGCACAAACGTGAACAATCCTATTTCGTCCATGCCGGGCAATTCGCAATTATCCATCGACTTATTGTTGGAAGAGTGCGCCAGAATACTTGCTGCGGGCGTCAAATCGGTTTTGCTTTTTGGAATCCCCGAAAGCAAAGATGAGCACGGTCATGTAGCTTGCGGTCACAATGGCATTGTTCAGCAAGCCATCCGTGCCATTAAAGGGCAATTTGGAAATGACTTGTTGATAGTAGCCGATGTTTGTAACTGCGAATACACAACCCACGGACACTGCGGAACAATTGTGGATGGAGACGTGGATAATGACTTGACACTGGTAACACTTGCCAATCAATCATTATCGCTGGCGCAAGCCGGTGCCGATGTGATTGCCCCAAGCGACATGATGGACGGACGTGTAAAGAAAATCCGTGAAATACTGGACGAAAACGGCTTTAGCCAAACACCTATCATGGCTTACTCTGCGAAATACGCTTCGGGATTTTACGGTCCGTTTCGTGAAGCTGCCGAATCAGCTCCAAAATTTGGCGACCGCCGTAGCTACCAAATGAATCCTGCCAATTCCGACGAAGCCATGCGCGAAATTGCGCTTGACATTGAGGAAGGAGCTGATATCGTCATGGTAAAACCGGCTATGAGCTACCTTGATATTATCTACCGGACAAAACAAACCTTCAATATTCCTGTAGCAGCTTACAGTGTGAGTGGTGAGTTTTCGATGATAAAAGCTGCCGGAGCAAACGATTGGATTGATCAGGAACGTATCATGATGGAAGTGGTACTCTCTATCAAACGTGCCGGTGCCGACATTATCATTACTTATTTCGCTAAAGAAATTGCAGAAGTATTAAATAGAAAATGAAAAAAGAACCCCTAGCCCCTAAAGGGGGAAAGGGAAAGAACCCCTAACCCCTAAAGGGGAATTAGGCAAGTTCATTCTACAAAAGACTGTAAACAAATTTCAGGACGATACATACATAAATTCACAGTTAACTAGTTTTAAATAAAACAATACTAACTTAGTTCCCCTTTAGGGGATAGGGGTCATTATCATGAATATCGAAAATAGCAAAACAGCCTTTAAACAAGCGTGCGAAGTAATTCCGGGTGGTGTGAATTCTCCGGTAAGAGCTTTCAAAAGCGTAGGCGGACAGCCCGTTTTAATCAGCAAGGGCAAAGGTTCAAAGATTACAGACATTGACGGAAACGAATATATAGATTTTATAAGTTCATGGGGACCATTAATCTTAGGACACGCCTACCAACCTATCGTTGAAGCTATTCAGCGGGTGGCAGAGCTAGGAACCAGCTACGGAGCACCAACCTTGGCGGAAACCGAAATGGCTGAACTAATCGTCAGCATGGTGCCGTCTATCGAAATGGTAAGAATGGTGAGTTCCGGTACAGAAGCGACCATGAGTGCCATCCGCTTGGCACGTGGCGTGACCGGAAGAAATAAAATCCTGAAATTTGCCGGCTGCTATCACGGTCATGGCGATAGTTTTCTGATTAAAGCCGGTTCGGGCGCACTGACGCTTGGCTTGCCGGATAGTCCGGGTGTTCCCGAAAGCATTGCTAAAGATACGCTGACAGCTAATTACAACGATTTACCGTCTGTAGAAAAAATGTTCGCCGAATATGGGAACCAAATTGCAGCCATCATCGTTGAACCTGTGGCTGCCAATATGGGTGCGGTGCTTCCACAAAAAGGTTTTTTGGAAGGACTACGAAAAATTACCGAAGACAATGGAGCTTTGTTGATTTTCGATGAGGTCATCACCGGTTTCAGGTTATCGCCAGGTGGTGCACAACAATACTACGGCGTGATGCCTGACATTACAACTCTTGGTAAAATTATTGGTGGAGGTTTACCTGTTGGGGCATACGGCGGAAAGAAATCCGTTATGCAACAGTTGGCACCCGTCGGACCAATTTATCAGGCTGGAACATTATCGGGAAATCCGTTGGCTATGGCTGCCGGACTGGAAATGCTCAAAACGTTGAAAAACAATCCATCTATTTACACAGAACTGGAACGTAAAGCAGCTAAGTTTGAAAAAGGGTTAAAAGAAAATTTACAAAAAGCAGGCGTGAAAGCAGTTATCAATCGCGTTGGATCATTGCTAACTATGTTTTTTACCGACCTTGAAAAGGTTGAATCATTTGAAGATGTGATGAAATCCGATCAGGCAAAATATGCGAAATACTTTAGCCTGGCACTTGAAGCGGGCATTTATTTAGCACCATCGCAGTTTGAAGCTGCCTTTATCTCCAACGCGCACAGCGACGAAGATATCGAAAAAACCATTGAAGCAAGTTATCAGGCGATGTTGAAATTATAACTTAGGGAGCCCCGAATTCCGATTCGGGCGTTTTTCTTGAACAGACAACACATAAATAAATTTGTACTACCATAAATAATCGCGAGTCGGAACTCGCGTAACCCGAAGAAAAGCAACATGTCAAACTCAATATTCATAGACACACTCAAAGGCAATAAACGCGAAAGACCACCGGTTTGGTTTATGCGCCAGGCCGGCCGGGTACTCCCATCCTATCTCGAACTACGCAAGCAACATAGTTTCCGTGAGTTAATGCTGAATCCTGAGTTGGCGGCAGAAGTAACATTACTACCTGTAAATGATTTAGGTGTGGATGCGGCTATCTTATTTTCCGATATTCTTATCATTCCCGAAGCATTGGGAATGGATCTGAAATTTACGGATAAAGGCCCCATTTTTGATGCTCCATTGCAAGATGCCAAACATCAATTGTCATCATTGAAACCCGATAGTTCTAAATTGGAACATGTGTACAAAGCGCTGGACATCATCAAAAAACAAAAGCCAGAGGATGTGGCTCTGATTGGGTTTTGCGGGGCACCGTTTACCACTTTCTGCTATATGGTAGAAGGCAATAGCACCAATCACAATTTCTCGAATGCCATCAAATTGTTCTACAACGACCCAAAATTGTCGGCACAAATCCTGGAAATCATCACCGAACTTTCTATTGAATACGCCACTACGCAAACAGAACATGGTATTGACGTGTTTCAACTATTCGAAACACATGCAGGTTTGATTCCTTCCGAAATGTATGTCGAACGCATAATGCCTTTTGTAAGCAGAATAACCAATGCGGTGAGAAGCAAAAACACACCCGTAATATTTTTCCCGAAAGGACTTGGCACCGGACTGGCACATATCAACTATGATATAGCCGATTTCGTTGGCATCGACTGGCAATATTCTTTATCAGAAGCCAGGGCATTGTGCGACAGCAAAGTAGGCGTACAGGGGAATCTTGATCCACGCATTTTGTCCATCGACAACAAAGAAATTCTGGAAGCTGAACTTGAAAAATATAAAACTTTTGGTCAACAAAACCATAACTGGATTTTTAATACCGGTCATGGACTTTCGCCCGACAACAAACTGGGAAACGTGAAGTTTGTGGTGGATTGGGTAAAAAAGACCAATTGGAACAGAGACTAAATAATTTATAATGCACAATTCATAATGCATAATTAAAGAAACATCATATGGATTGTGTTAGGTTTAAGTCCTCTCAAAAAACTCCGGTTCAATTTTCTACACTCATGGAAAAGATTTCTATCTGCTAATGGACAGAAAAGGATTGAAAGATGAATCTAGAAAGAGCTAAAATAAAACAACATGAAAATAACTCCCGAATTTTTAAATAAATACAATAAAACAGGACCACGATATACAAGCTATCCTCCGGCCACCAGTTTTAATACCAACTTTACAGCGGCCGACTATATTCCGGCTGTTATAAAGTCGAACGAGCAATACCCTGAAAGTATTTCTATCTATATTCATATTCCGTTTTGTCCGCAACTATGCCATTTTTGTGGTTGTAATACTACCGCATTCGAAAGCGCTGCTAAAATCAGACGTTATATCGATTGTGTTCTGAAAGAGATAGATACCGTGGCGCAGCATATCGATAAATCGCGCAAAGTGAGTCAAATTCACTGGGGCGGTGGTACACCTAACTCCATTAATTTTGATTATCTCGCCGAAATTACTGAAAAGATAAAATCGCTCTTCCAATTCACAGAGAACCCTGAGATAGCCATTGAGTGCAGTCCCGCCTACCTGACAATGGAAGATATTGATCGGCTGGCTGTTATTGGGTTCAATCGTGTAAGCATGGGTATCCAGGATTTCAATCCTGAAGTGCTGAAAGCCATCAACCGCCGTCCGCCAAAGTTTCCCATCGAACAAGTGATGGAACGCCTGCGCCAAAATAATTTCAAAGGTATTAATCTGGACCTGGTCTACGGACTACCTTTGCAGACGCTTGAAAGTTTCAAAGAAAATGTGGAAAAAGCCATTGCTCTGTCGCCGGATCGCATCGTCACATTCTCGTACGCTCACGTGCCCTGGGTAAATTCCAACCAAAAGAAAATGGACGAAACCCGAATGGCTGGTCCCGAAGAAAAGTTGCAAATGCTGCTTGCCGGATACAAAATAATGACAAGCAAAGGCTATGAAGCCATTGGTATGGACCACTTTGCAAAGCCAACTGATAATCTTGCCATTGCGAAGCACAATAAAAATCTGCACCGCAATTTTCAGGGATATTGCACCCGCGAAACAACCGGACAGGTATACGCTTTCGGTACATCTTCGATATCTCAACTTTGGGGAACTTACGCGCAAAATATAAAAAATCTGCACCAGTACATGGATGCCATTGAAGCAACCGGATTGGCAACAGAACGTGGTTACAGCATGTCAAACGAAGAAATTATTATGCGTGAGGTGATTAATCAGGTGATGTGCAACGGCTACCTGAATTTTGAGGAGATAGCTCAACATTTGAAATGTAGCGCCGGAGAAATAATTGCAGTTACGGGTTATCATCCCTCCAAGCTAGACCCATTTATTGAAGATGGATTGGTGAAAATTATCGATAACAATATACATGTAAGTGCCGACGGAATGTTTGTAGTCAGAAACATTGCCATGCTTTTTGACCCATTTTTGGGAAGCACCGACTCTCAATTTTCGAAAACGGTATGACGGGCGTATTATTGATAAACATGGGGTCGCCTCTTTCAAAAAAAGAAATGAGGCGATTCTTGTTTAATATGTTCAGCGACAAAGCCATTCTGCCCTTTTCGAAAATCCCAAGAACGTTGCTAGCCTTTATGATCAGCACGTTTCGTCATTCGGGTTCGTGGAAAAAGTACCAGCAAATCGGTGGTTCGAAACTGAAGGAGTCGATGAAACTCATCAACGAACAACTTGCTTCGGAGATGGGTAAAGATTATGTGGTAACCTCCGCTTATTCGTACAGTAAACCCGGCATACAACAAGGCGTGGAAACGCTTCGTGACAAAGGAATCAAGGACATCCGGGTTATTACCATGTATCCGCACTCGGCTTATTCTACTACCGAAAGTGTAAAAACAGACTTGGCAAAAGTTCGGAAGAAATATCCAGACTTAAAAATGACAGAACTTGGCACTTACGGCGAAAATGACTTATTTATCAATTATTGGGTGGACAATATTCAGAAAGCCATTGATAAATACGGATATAAGCATCCAACACTCGTCTTTAGTGCTCACGCCATCCCGCAATACAATGTGGATGATGGAGATACTTACGTAGACGAAATTAAAGCTTCGGCTAAGCTGATTGCCAATAAGATGAGATTGCCATATAGAGTAGCTTTTCAATCAAAAATAGGCAAGGTGAAATGGGTAGACCCCGACACCAAAGATTGTTTGAAAACGATGAAAGCCGAGGGCATAGACGAAATAATGCTCGTTCCGATAAGTTTTGTAAACGAAAACCTTGAAACAGCTTACGATCAAGGCATTGAAATTGTTCCCTATGGAAAAGAAGAACTTGGATTCAAACATATTTGCCGTGTAAAAATTCCGGCATCACATCCGCAGCTGATAGCCACTTTTAAGGAATTATTAACCACAAGTAAACTTTTATAAATCTAATAGACTTGGTCTTAAAGTCCCCCTAGGGGGATTGAGGGGGCTGTATTCAAAATGGAGACAACAACAGACATAGTCGTTTTAGGTGCCGGACTTACCGGACTTACCACAGCTCATTACCTGAATAAATTCAACAAGAAATTTATCGTTCTTGAAAAACAATTTCAGGTAGGAGGAGTCATCCAATCGACAAAAGAAAATGGATTTTTGTATGAGAATGGTCCAAATACGGGAGTTGTGGGCAATACTACCGTGGTAGAGCTATTCGAGGAACTGGCTGGAAAATGCGAGTTGGAAGTAGGTGGAGAGAATGTGAAAAAGAGATTTATTTTGAAAAACGGAAAATGGGAAAATCTTCCGCAAGGACCAAAAGCTGCCATTACCACTCCTTTATTTTCGTTGAAGGATAAATTCAGAATATTGGGCGAACCCTTTCGTCCGGCAGGAAAAAATCCGCACGAAAATTTGGCTTCATTTGTAAAAAGAAGAATGGGCAAAAGCTTCCTGAATTATGCCATCGACCCATTTATCATTGGTGTGTATGCCGGCGATCCGAACTATTTGATTCCAAAATATGCCTTGCCCAAACTTTATGATCTGGAGCAAAAATACGGTAGCTTAATTGGCGGTTCGTTTCGGAAAGGATTCCAAAAGAAAACCGAACAAGAAAAGAAAGTCAGCAAGAAAGTATTTTCATGCGTTGATGGATTGGGTTCGCTGACAAAGGCATTGTATCAATCGGCCGGTGTAGGGAATATTGTTTTAGGAGCTGATAATATAACCGTTCAACCTTCAGAAAGCGGTTATATCGTTTCGTACCAAAATGCAAACGGAGAAAACTGTACCATCAGAGCCAACAAGGTGATCAGCACCCTCGGCGCTCATGCATTGGCTAAAACACTACCTTTTATTGAAAAATCGGCAATGGCTAAGATAGATTCATTGCTTTACACCAAAGTAATTGAATTAGCGCTGGGGTGGAACAACTGGCCGGGCATGGAACTCGACGGGTTTGGCGGATTAATTCCGTCGCTGGAAAAACGCGACATACTCGGTGTGTTGTACATGTCTTCGTTATTTAAAAATCGTGCCCCCGAAGGTGGCGCTTTGCTCTCTATTTTTATGGGCGGTGTTCGGCGTCAGGATCTGATCCAATTAAGCGACGCAGAAATCACCCGCATTGTGGAACAAGAATGCAAGGAACTGCTCGATTTAAAAACTTTCACACCTGATTTATTCAAAATTATTCGTCACAACTGGGCTATTCCCCAATACGGTGTGGAAAGTGGTGAGCGTTTTTCGACCATCAGTCTGCTCGAAAAACAATATCCCGGTTTACAAATCGGTGGCAATCTACGCAACGGCATTGGCATGGCCGACCGGATCAAGCAAGCGAAAGAACTGGCTCAAAACGCACTTTAATGTTACAGTAAACCAAGTGTTTCTGCAATGCCAGTGCGGGACGAAATCACATCACCAATCACAATAATGATGGGTGTAGGATAGACGGTTTCGCTGTCGGCAAGCTCCTCCAACGTACTCAGAAATTCTTTTTGATCGGGCAAAGACACATTATGTACCAAGGCCACCGGAGTTTTCGGATTACGGCCTTCGGCAATGGCTTTGGCAGCTATCTTATGAATGGTGGAACCCGCCATAAAACACACCAGGGTGTCTGTATTGGGTAAATGCACATCGGAAGTATGACCGGTAATAAAAGCCACAGACCTGGCAATGCCCCGCAGCGTTAATGGTATTTGAGTGAGCGATGCAACAGCGATACCAGTTGAAATTCCCGGGATGACTGCCACCTGCACACCACCTTTTTTAAGAAACTCTACCTCTTCACCTCCATGGGCAAATATCATGGAATCACCACCTTTCAGACGTACCACTTCATTGCCTTCAAGCGCCGAATTCAAAATCAGTTGGTTAATTTCCTCCTGCTCATGACTGTGACAATGCTTGCGTTTGCCCACATACACTTTTTCGCCTTTATATTTTCCCAAAAAATCCTGATCAATCAAGTCGTCATGAAAAATTACATCGGCTTTTGCCAGTGCTTTATCACCTGCAATGGTCAATAAATCGGGATCGCCCGGTCCAAAACCAACCAGAGTTACCTTACCGGATCCATCCTTTTCGAGCGAAAGTTTTGTTACTTGATCTATGGAAATTATATTGTTTTCTAATTCAGTATTCATAATGAGTAATTATAATTTTTCGTGTTAGTGTACAGGCTCTTAATTTATTGCAAAGGAATTCAAAAAAATGCAGGCATACAATCGCAGCATCATGGCATTTTTCTACCATAAACATGGTAGAAAATAGTTAAGCCATGGGTGAACGGATTTCTGAATCCGTTTTTTTTAATTCAACGGATTCAGAAATCCGTTCTCCCATATCGGATTCACGTTAATTTATGTTTTTCTTCATTTATCCATCCACAAAGAAAGTCTTCGACCAATGGATTCAATTCACTAATAATTAGTTGTTCTTTTAATTTTACATCGTTTCCGGCCCGTTCAATAATTGATGTCCGGCATTGTTTCAGCCTCTCAATATCATCGCCAAGGTCAGGTTGGAGTGCTGCTTCGAAAAATGCCTTTAGTCTATGACTCAAATAAGGAACTTCGCCCGAAGTGCCAAAAGCCAGCATCAATGGTGGACGACTGACGAGTGCCGGAACATGAAAATTACTTTCTTCGGGATTTGTTACATCATTGACCAATAAATGAGCTGCACTAGCTTCGAGCCTGATAGCAGCGTTTGTCTCCATATCATTGGTCGCAGCTATTATCAGTTGAAAACCTTGTGTATCGTCCTTTTCAAACTTCCGTCTTACCCAGATCAGATTATTCATTTCAATGAGCAAAAACAGTTCAGCATTCACTTCAGGTGCTATAATCTGTGGCAAAGCACCCGCACTAAGCAGTCCTTTTATTTTGCGCAAAGCAACGTTTCCACCACCGACTACCAGGCAACGAAAGTCTTTCAACTGAAGAAAAACAGGATATGAATTCATAAATAGTTACGAGGGTTTAGTTACGAGTTTATTTTTCAATCCCTACACGAGCAGGAATTCCTTTGTCGAACGGATGTTTGATGCATTTCATTTCAGTCACCAAATCGGCTCGCTCCATCAACCAGTCGGGAGCATTACGACCGGTCATCACAATTTCCATCGTGTCCGGTTTAGCGTCAATCAACTCCAACACTTCTTCTTTCGTTACAAAGCCCTGCACGATAATATGATTGAATTCATCTAAAATAAGCATATCATATTCAGCAGCTTTTACTAACTCACAGATAAAAAAGAAACCCTCACGAATGGTTGCCTTTAGTTCCACCAATTCCGCTTCATTCATATCCCAGGTAAATTTGGGAGACGTGTCAATGCGTTTTACAAAGAAGTTCTCGAGCGTTTGCGCCAACATCACTTCACCGGTAGCACGGGTTTTCATAAACTGCACCACTCCGACTTTGAACCCTCTGCCGTAAGCTCTGAATGCTATCCCGAAGGCGGCTGTGGTTTTCCCTTTTCCGTCGCCGGTATATACTTGTAATAATCCGTTTTTCATTGTTTCACCATTTAAATTGTTTTTATTCTGCTCATTAACAAATCGTAATCCGAATACACTTCGGGATAGTTGATAGCCGGACGTTGGATAATAATCACTTCTGCATTTACCAGTTTGGCAGCCTCTATTTTCTCTTGCAACCCACCTTCGACACCACTTTCTTTCGTTATCAAAAAGCGAATATTGAATTCTTTGAGTAAAGCCAGATTCAATGCAACCGAGCCAACGCCACACATCGCTATTACATTAACGGGTTTTAGTCCGGCTTGTTCGCAAAGTGCAACACTATCTGAAGTAGACAGCACCCGCGCAAAGAGCCTTTCCACTCCCAATGGGATAAATTTAGCCACAAATTTAGACCCGGTGGTCAGCAATATATTTCCCTGTTTATCTGAAATGTAAGCAATTGCCTCTTCATAACTATCCACATAGGTTCCGCTTTCAAAGCGTGTATTAGCCCGCTCGAAACGCAAATAAGGCATACCCGTACTTTTTGCCGCCTCCATGGCATTTTCGGATACTTCGGAGGCAAAAGGGTGGCTGGCATCTACTATCAGTCTTACCCCGCGAGTCTGAATTAAGTGCTCCATTTCTTCGCGGCTCAGTTTGCCTTGCACTACTTCTATGCCCTGAAATTCGGAAAGTTGCCGACCATAATCCGTAGTTACCGAAACAACTACCGATAGACCAGCCACGACAAGCCGCTCACAAATTTCCGTAGCATTGCTGGTGCCCCCTACAACCCAAATCATATCCATCGGCATTTAAATCTTATACCCACGTGGCGTAATCATTTTGCCATTACTGAAATAGGTCTGCGAATTGCCAATAATGAGCGTTGTAGTCATATCGATGGTATGCTCCAGCATTTCGGCCAGGGTCGTATGAGTTACAGCCGCTTCATCGCGCATGGCATTGCGCACAATAGCCACCGGTGTTAGCGGGCTACGATGCCGCAGCACGATGTCAGTGAATATCCGGATTTGCTCTACGCGTTCTTTGCTCTTTGGATTGTATACACAGATCACAAAGTCACCTTCGGCTGCTTTTTCGGTGCGTTTCTCAATCACCTCCCAGGGTGTCATCAGATCGCTCAGACTCACTACTGCAAAGTCGTTCATCAACGGAGCTCCTGCCAGCGAAGCCGATGACAGGGCGGAAGTAATACCCGGTACAATTTCCACTTCAATACCATTTTGTGCTTTGTCTACCATTTCGAGCACTACGCCGGCCATGCCGTACACGCCCGAATCGCCGCTACTGATCAGACACACATTTTTACCACTCTCGGCAATTTCCAACACCATAGCACACCGTTCCACTTCGCGGCGCATGCCCGACGAAACGATTTCTTTGCCTTCAATCAGTTTTTCGATTAGTACAATATAGGTTTTGTAGCCTACCACCACATCACATTGTTTCAAGACTTCGATGGCTCTCAAGCTCAGATATTCTTCAAAACCGGGACCGGTTCCTACGACAAAGATTTTTCCCTTCATATTTTTATATATACCATAATTATTATTGATATGTTTTCACCACATAAG
>DATFAW010000411.1:0-5121 GCA_035254165.1 Paludibacter sp. | reverse complement strand
CTTTCCCTTTCGAAAAGAAAAAGACGTTATTTGAATTATCATTAGAGAAAGGATATTGACACAACCCGTTTTTATCGGTTTTCAATTGTTTGGAAAACTCAATTTTATAACCATTCTTAGCCCATTTGTTGGTGTAAAGCGCTACGCCGACTTCCTTTTGAGGCTGTCCGCTTTGTCTGTCCAACACATACAAACTACCCAAATTGGCTTCGGTGGTCCGGTTCATGTAAGCCAGGTCGGTCACCGTAAATGCGCCCACAGCACGTTCTGATTCGGTGGAATCATTTTTCTCGTGCAAACTAAATTCATAAATACCATAATCGCCTGTTTTAATTTCAACGTCGGTCTTCTCGTTTCCAAAGTTCTGATTTGATTTGACTTCAATATCCCGAGTCGCCAGCAATGTACGGTTTGAATAGGTGACTTTTTGATTGCGGTTATTATGCTTAAACGTATAATACTCTTCTGCAGTGGCATTAACCCGGTAAACCTGCAACTGTAACATGCGGACATTTGAGCTTTGAACAGTCACTTTCAACGAGGTGGCAGGTTTCAACACTTCAGAGTAACTGATATTGATGATCTTTTGAGTAATTTGCAGCTGGATATTCTTCAGAATATTTATCCGTTTATAGCTGGGGAAACGCTTTATTCCTTCAGCACAAATATCATAAGCTATCTTGTTGTTATTTTTAATCTCGGTGTGGTTGAGATAATAATCCACCTTTTCGGCCAACACTTCCACCACAGCTTCATTGCCAGAAAATTGCTTTTCCTGACGGTTCAATGCTGCGAAATAAAGCGAATCCGGATTACTGATTTCAGTATGTTCCTTTATATATTTCAACCGTTGCATATCGGTGTAAAGCAACGCGGGAATGCTGTTCGAATTCAGGCGAAATGCAAGTAATTGCTGGTAGGTTTCAAGCACCTGATTTTCGACAGAATATTTAAAAGCGGAATCAAGCGGAAGCGTTGAGAAAGAAGCAACATCATCAAATAGTCTGGAATCTTTCATTGGATTTTTAGCTGAAGTAGCTTGTGAAATTTGTTGTAGAATTTGAATTTTCCTATTCTCCAAAAAATCAAACAAGGTAGGTTGCAAGCTCCGGCTATCCTCGCCTTTTTCGAGTAAAGAAGCAAATCTCAGGGCATCGGTTTGTTGTAATACAACCGGATTTTCCATCGAAGCCGCCAGATGCTTGCTTATCTTATCGAAGTAAATATTCCGGGTCCATTCCTTCATATCATCGGGCACAACACCAACCACTTCGGTACGTTGATTGATTGTCCACTGATCCCGTTGATAGTATTGGGCATACAGGTCGGCGGTCATCGAGTGCAGCAAAGCCCGTTCGGCGGGGTCAATACTTTTTTCGGTAAAGACCTCAAAATCGCGGATTAATGCCGGCGCTTCATCTGGATTCTTGTCCAACGTAAAGCGCATTTTATACACCATGGCTTTGATTACTTCCGCGGAATTTTTCTCTTTTCGAGCTTGGTCGAGTATACTTTCCACTTCTTTCAATGCCGATTCAGGCAATTGTTTATCAGCGAGTTCCTGAACTGTCTTCCAACGCTTTTCAAGGGGAACGTTCGTTTTTTGAGCAACTAAAAAAGTGGCAAAAACCACTGTCGTAAGGACGATAAATGCAAAGCTTTTCTTCATAACGGGAGGTATTATAGTTACACTTGTTAACTGATAGCAAATATAACACCAAAAAATCGAATTAACACGCAAAAACAAGAATAACTTAGCATAAGGCATTCATTGCATTATCTACAAAACCCTCCACCCGGGTCAGGTTGCGGCATTGTATACCATACAGAACTTTCGCTTGGGTCGGGTTATCGCATCTGCAACACGATCTTGACTTGGAATAGGAATGAAAAGGATTTCCCGCAGATTTCATTTCTGCATAAATCCGCTTCATCTGCGGGGAACTTCTTTTACTCAACAAGACATTATTACAAAGGAAATCCAAAAGCAACAAGCTCCAAACCGAATACCAGTTTGGAGCTTGTTGCTTTTCTGATTGAAAAGTCTATTTCTTATTTAATTCAGGGTACTTAATCCGGTTGTGATAGATGTTCTTGATTTTTTCTTTGAAAACCGATTTCACCAACTCCACATCGCGGAAAGAAATCGGTGCATCTTTAAATGCTCCTTCAGCAATTTGACCATCGATCATGGTTTCCACCATTTCGTCAATGCTTGCATCGGTATATTCCGATAGGCTTCTCGAACGGGCTTCCACCACATCGGCCATCATTAAGATAGCTGTTTCTTTGTTGTTCGGAAGCGGCCCCGGATAAGTAAAAACAGCTTCATCCGGTTTCTTATCTGGATTGGCATTTATATAAGAATTATAGAAATACTTAGTTTTCCCAAAGCCATGGTGTGTGCCAATGAAATTAATAATCTGTTGTGGTAAATGGCTTTTCTTCGCTATTTCAACTCCATCGGTAACATGATTGATAACAATTCTGGATGCCTCCTCAAAATCACATTCAATTAACGGGTTCTTTCCCCCCATCTGGTTTTCGATAAAATACTCGGGATGCTTCATCTTGCCAATATCATGGTAAAGCGCTCCGGTACGAACCAATAAACTGTTGGCATTGATTTTCTTGGCAGCTTCGGTAGCCAGGTTCGATACTTGCAACGAGTGTTGAAAAGTACCCGGTGCGCGCTCGGAAAACTCCATCATTAAATCGCTGTTAATGTTAGTCAGCTCCACCAAGGTAACACTTGATACCAGATTGAATATTTTTTCGAAGAAGTAAATCAACACATAAGCAAATAACAGAAATGCACTGCTGACCCCGAAATAGGCTATGTACTGCAGGTTGATACGCTCCACATCACCTTCCGAAATACATTCGAATGCCAAATACATCAAAGTATAACTTAGAAATATGTATAAAGCAGTTTGCGCTAATTGCGACCGTTGCGACATATCTTTCAAACTCGATACAACCGCCATACCAATAGTAACTTGTAAAAGAATAAACTGGAAGGCATTGTCAACCATAAATGAAATTATCAACATAGTAATAATATGTGCAAACAAAGCCGTCCTCGAATCGAAGAAAACGCGGATAATCATGGGTAGCAATGCAAACGGAACCATGTAATAACTCAGCGTTGTGTAACGGATAGTTACTGAAGTGAGGCCCACAATCATGAAAATCAACAATAAAATAAAAACTAAATTACTAACGCTATCGTAAATTCGCGGGCGAAAAAGATAAATATACAGAAAGAGCAAAGTCATTAATCCGAGTATCATAATCACCTCACCAATAACGACGATCGACGATTGTTGTAATGAAGAATTCCGTTTTTCCGATTCTATTTTCAGGGAGTGCAAAACCAAATACATCCCCGGAGTTACAATTTCACCCCGCCCAATAATTCGTTCGCCCGATTGAATCATGCCCGAAGTCAGCGAAAGATTCTTGAGTAATTCATTTTTGGCAATTTCGGATGTAAGACTATCGTATTTCAGATTTTCAGAAAGATATAAATTGATGTCATACGATTTGAGAGCAGCTGGCGCATCGTTCATTATTTCTTCGTAAGCCGATCTGGGCGTATAAACAGATGCGACAGGAATTGTATGCGTCACACGATCTGGCATAATGCAGGAGATATTTTCTCTCTTTTCGTTGAGTAGTTTATTATATTCATCCACCGAAATAATACCCGTGCTATAAATTGATCTAAACTTATTTTTTATATAAGTAGGAATGTGCGGTAAGCCTTCCCCTTTTTTTTGTAAATCAGAATAGAGCTTCTTTAGCTGACGGTCAATGGCAGTTGTGTCCAGTTTATAAAAAGGAGCGTAATCTCGTAAAATTTCGTCCTTTTCTTTAGTTATTTGCTGATCACTTTTGTAAATCGGAAAATCGAACGAAGCAGTAATCAATTCATATGTCCATGGTTTTCCTATCTCGAATTGATACTTAAACTTATCTCCGGAAGGATAAAGAAATACGATAAGTACTACCAGACAGGCAAATAACCCTGCTTTCAAAATATTTTGGAGTTGTGATTGCGTGAATTTTATTTTCATGATGAACACGTTGAATAGTGAAGGAATGGATTATGCCAAAAACTGCCGAAAATTACGAAAAAAATCCCTAATACAATTATTATCATTAAACTTTCCTTATTTTTGCATAATATTCAGTTATTGCCATAGACAATTAATCAACGGCCCATAAATCCATGAAAGGAATCGTAAATCTTCCTCTTGTCCCACTTCGCAAAAGTGATAGCGAAAGTAGCGAAATGACCTCGCAACTACTTTTTGGTGAACTTATTGAAGTACTTGAAACACATGATCACTGGCTTTTGTTGCGTAATATCTCTGATAATTATGTTGGTTGGGCCGACCGGAAGATGATCCGGATACTGAAAAAGCATGATGAACAACGGCTAAGCAGTTCTGAGTCGTACTGCATTTCCTATCCTCTAATTGAAGGTGAGAATCGCAGCACCGGCGAAAAGCTTATGTTCCCCGGCGGAAGCAGATTGGTTGATTTAGATGGAATAGATCTTAAAATTGACGGCAAAACATTTCTTTTCGATTCAACCCTTTTGCCTTGTGCCAACGAGATAAGTGGTGAGCGATTGATTGAACTCGCGAAACAATATCTGAACGCTCCCTATCTTTGGGGTGGAAAAACCATCATGGGCATAGATTGTACCGGGTTGGTGCAAGTAGTTTTTTCCATGTGCGGAATGCAACTTCCCCGCGATACCTCGCAACAGGTTGAACTAGGCAAAGTAATTGATTTCCTACACGAAGTTGAACCAGGCGATTTGGCTTTCTTTGAAGATGCCGAAGGAAATATTATCCATGTTGGAATTTTGCTTAATTCTCATCAAATAATTCATGCTTCTGGTTGGGTTAAGATAGAAACGATTGATTCACAGGGAATTATTTCAGCCCAAACAGGAGAACACACCCATAACCTTTGCGTTGTCAAACGCTTGCTATAAGGCAAAGATCCATACATTTATCGCTGAGAATTGTATGGAATCCCAAAATCTTGAAATTACTTTTTCCTTCCATGTAAGATTTTTCTTTCACTTACGTCATACTAATAGAC
>DATFAW010000410.1:0-8299 GCA_035254165.1 Paludibacter sp. | reverse complement strand
AACGTATAACTGGAACAAACAAAAAGGGCAACAGAATTTCTTAAAACTGGCAAAAAAGCGGGGTGTGAACTATTTTCTGGCATTTCTAAATTCTCCACCTGTTTACTTTACACAAAATGGGTTGGCAACCAATACCGGACGAAACGGTACATTCAATTTGAAGCCGGAATGTTACGATGAGTATGTCCGCTTTCTTTCAACTGTGGTGGAAGGCGTACAAAAAAATAACGGAATAAAATTCGACTATCTGTCTCCGGTAAATGAACCCGACGGACATTGGAATTGGATCGGCCCGAAACAAGAAGGAACGCCAGCTACAAACCGTGAAGTCTCTCATTTAGCAAAATGCCTTAGCAAGGAGTTTGTAAAACGGGGAATCAATACGAAGATATTAGTTGACGAATCGTCCGATTATCGCTGCTTGCTTCGCACCCACATGACCGATTGGCAACGGGGGTACGGCATCCGGTCTTTTTTTAGCCCCGATAGCGTGGACACTTATTTAGGAGAGACTCCCAATGTTCCTCATTTGCTCGCAGGACATAGTTATTGGACCAATACGCCACTGAGCAATTTGCATGATATCCGGTGTGAATTGCGCGATTCCTTAAACAAGTACAAAGTCAACTTTTGGCAAACTGAAACTTGTATAATGGGTAATGACGAAGAAATTGGTGGCGGAGGAGGTTACGACCATACAATGAAAACAGCCCTTTATGTAGCACGTATCATTCATCACGATATTGTATATGCCGGTGCGTCCAGTTGGCAATGGTGGCGTGCAATAGGAGGAGATTACAAAGATGGACTTATCCGGGCGTACAGCAATGACGGATTACGTTCAGGACATGCACAAGATTCCAAATTGATGTGGGCGCTGGGAAATTACAGCCGTTTCATTCGTCCGGGTGCCGTGCGGATGAAAATAAGTGTCACCAATGAGTCGGGCAAAATTGTTCCGGAAGGAGATACAGACCCTACAGGTATCATGTGCTCGGCTTATCGAAACAAGGATGGCCACTGGGTAGTAGTGGCAATCAACTACTCAAAAGAAGAGAAAAAATTGGATTTCTGTTTAGATAACGGAAAGAACCTGAAGTGGCAGATGTATCGTACATCTGATAAAGAAGGTGAGAATCTGGCTCCGGTTGGTTTGTCAGAAGGAAGGTTTGTTTCTTTACCTCCACAGTCAGTCACTAGCTTTATATCAAAACGAAGTGAAATTTAACGTGAGTTCAAGATAAGAAATAGAATAATGATTTTACAATATCTTGACAATCAACCCTAAATAATTTCTTAAAATAACATTCAAACACATATGGAACATCCCGAGCATCGGGAGCTGCACATAGCAACATAGAACACATAGTTTAAAATTAGGGTTTCTGGAAAATAAAACTTGGTTTTGAGTAGACATATGGGACATCCCGACTATCGGGGAAAATAGATAATCATTTTTAAGCTAAATTACAGATAGCTATATGTTTCTATGTATTCTGAAAAATAGCTATGTGCAACTGTGTTACTATGTCTAACTATGTAGTTCGAAATACGACATTATATTTTGACCATTACTTAAAAAAAAACGTTGTCTGGTTATTTTGGCATTTGAATTATTCATAAAACTTTAGCTAAGAAACAACAATGTGGTAAGCAATAAGCATTATCATGACAAGCAGCATATACACATTCATGCTGATAAATGATTTTTTCAGATTCAGATCAACTGATTTCTCAAAGGAAAGCCGGGTAAAAATGCCTACGAACAAGATATTCAATACAAAAACGGCGAAAAAGAATGTACGGGACATATTCGTAAGAAATAGCGGAATCAAACCAGATGCAAAGGAAGTTGCAATTATCCAGGAGAAGATAATTCTTTTTAAATTAGCCGGGGTTATAGCCTCATTGATAGTTGGGAATCCGGCAACTTCATATTCTTTTCCATATTTGAGCATCAACAGCCAAAAATGAGGTATCTGCCAGATAAACAAGAAAAAACCAATAAAGATAATCGTCGGGCAAAAAACAGAACCACCTGCTGCCGTCCAACCTATAAATGCCGGAACAGCACCCACCAATGCCCCCGGGACAACAGCAAAAGGAGTAATCCGCTTCAGATTGGTATAAATCAGATTGTACCAAACAATGTTGAATAAACCCAACAGGAATGGTATAATTCCAAAGAATGCGTACAAAGAAAACAAGCCAGAGATGATAACCAGAATAGAAATCATAAGTGCCTGTCGCGGAGAAATGGCTCCCGAAGGAATGGGACGTTGCCGGGTTCTTTCCATGACAGCATCGTACTTACTTTCCTGAAACTCATTCAAGGCACTCGACCCTCCGGCTAAAACAAAAACACCTAAAGCCAAAAGCATTAAACGAAGATCAAGGCTTCCCGCATAAACAATGTATCCTGTGATAGCAGTAAACGTAACTGCTATCGACACTTTGTACTTCATCAAAGCCAGAACACTATTTAAAGAGATTGATTTCATTTCAAATTCTTGAGATATTCATTTATCAGCTGGATATCTTTATCGGTAATTATCCCTTTATACGATTTCATGACAGCTTGCGGATAACCGGCTACCACATCTTTATTTGGTTCAATAATCGATGTTTTAACATAAGCACTGTCAGCTGTGATTTTATGCAATGCACCATCGGTGGTAACTTCAACAGTTGAGCCATATAAACCTTTAAATGTAGGTCCTACCAGCTTGGCACCATCAATGGAGTGGCAAGCAATACATCCATTTTTCTCTAATACTTTATGTCCCATATCTGTATCTATCTTTTTGACCGGCAACTTAGCTAACCATTTCTCAAATTTATCTTCGGGCACGATACGAATAATTGCCGACATATAAGAATGGCTCACACCACAATAAGCCGAACAAAACAAATCAAAATCACCCAGTTCGCCGGGGATAAACCAACTGAAATTCTTTTTTCCGGGAACCACATCTTCTTTAATGCGAAATGCAGGAACAAAAAAGCCATGAATCACATCCATTGAAACCAAATCAACCCGAACCGATTTATTTACAGGCAGGAACAACGTATCTGATTGTTTATTTCCGGGATATTCAAATGTCCACTTCCACATTTTACCAATAGCTTTCACATGCATAGCACCTTTCGGATCCTGACGCATAGGTAGGAAACCTTGCCAACCAATATAAAACATAAAAAGAACTAGCAAAACCGGAATTGTTGTCCAGGTAACTTCCAAAAGTGTACTGTCTTTTACCTGCACAGCTTTCACATGCTTTTTTCTGTTGTACCTTACAACGAAATAAATCATTAGTGCCGTTAAAGTCACCAGGAAGAACAAAGATATTCCTGTGATTATCAGAAATGCCTGATCTACACCATGAACAAAATTTGATGCGTTGCTGAACATATAGTTGCTATTTATTAGTTATGTATTATGAGTAAAGAAAAAACAAAACCTACTCAACGATAGGCATAATCGATAAACGTTATAAGAACTATTACAGCAAAAAGAACAAATATCATCCCCACCAAAATTCGAAGCAGTAAACTTTCGTACTTTAAATGCATGAAATAAGTTAACACCAAAAAGCCTTTTACACCCGCAATTAAAAGTGCAATAGTTACACTGAAAGCTGCCAAATGATACGACGTAACGGTGATTGTCAGGAATGTGAGAAACATGAGTACAAGCAAAACCCTTGCTAACACTCTATACTCGGTTGTATGCGAAACATTATTTGCCATTTTTCTGTCTTTTAAATGATTAGACTATCATTCCAATGCCTTAATCTTGGCTCTATCAGGTAATCAGATACAACAACGGGAATAAGAAGATCCAGATCAAATCAACAAGGTGCCAGTAGAGTGCACCGTTTTCCATCAGAACATACTTTTTATTGTAAATGCTGTTATTCCTTACTTTGAAAAAACAAATTATCAGAAGCACCATTCCGATTATTATGTGCAAAGCATGTAATCCGGTCATAAAAAAGTACAAACTGAAATATAACTGATGTCCCCTGTCCAACAACGGCATCAGGGTAGAACCGGGATACAAACCATGTTCAAATTTATGACCCCACTCGAAATACTTGTTTACCAGAAAAACCAATGCCATAAGCAACGTAACTCCTATCAATCGTAGAGCAAGCTTGTTATTATTCTTTTGTACGGCTGTCAACGCCATCGCAATAGTCATACTACTAAACAGAAGCGCAATGGTATTGACCGCCCCAATGGTAACACTTAGTTCCAGGCTTCCTTCATGGAAATTTTTCGGATATTGTGCCCTAAATACCGAATAGACCAGAAACAATCCACCAAACAGCAACAGTTCTGTAAATATAAACAGCCACATACCAAGTTTGGATGCTTCGTCGTCTCTATGTTCCTCAATATGTACTTCCTTTTCGCTCATATGATTTTCAATTCACCCCTAAATCGGGTTAGTTTTGTCTCCTAAAATAAATTCAACAGAGATCTATTATTTGCATATATTTTTCAAATCGTTCAAGTAAAACCTCCAAATTCCAAACAAAAAAGGATTATGAAAACAAACTTGCATAATTCCCCGCAATTTATTTATTGGGAGGGGTTAGAAGTTTTCTTACTCATAATCATATGGATTTTTATTTATAAGCGGTTCTTCATCAAAATTTTCAACCGGAGGAGGTGAAGGTATTTGCCATTCCAGCGTAGAGCCATGCCATGGATTTGCCGGAGCTTTTGGACCTTTCTTCACTCCCAGAACCAAATTAGTTACCATCAATATCAATCCGGTAATCAAAATAAATCCACCAATGGTTGAAATTACCTGCCCTGTTTGAAATTGAGGCAAATAGTCGAAATACCTGCGAGGCATTCCCTGAATACCGAGAATAAACTGAGGAAAGTATAGCAAGTTAAAACCAACAAACAATATACCCCAGGCAATGTTAGCACGTTTGAAATTATACATCCGTCCATACATTTTTGGCAACCAATAATGCACTGCCGCAAAAAATGCAAACCCCATTCCTCCAAAAATAATATAATGAAAATGTGCCACTACAAATGAAGTATCGTGCACCTGAACATTGGTTGCAACCGATCCAAGAAGCAGTCCGGTAGTTCCGCCAATTATGAACAGAAAAATAAACGAAAGCGCATACAAAAATGGTGGTTTCAAATCAATAGACCCTTTATACATGGTTGAAATCCAGTTAAACACTTTGATAGCACTCGGCACGGCCACAATAAATGTCAGCAACGAGAAAAACCATCTGGCTTGTTCGCTCATCCCCGAAGTGTACATGTGGTGTCCCCAAACCAGAAAACCGACAGCAGCAATGGCTAAACTGGATAAGGCAATAGCTTTATACCCATATATTTTCTTCTGGCAAAAAGTGGGAATAATCTCAGTAATAACACCCATTGCCGGCAAGATCATAATATAAACTGCCGGATGCGAATAAATCCAGAATAGATGCTGAAACAACAACGGATCACCACCTAAATCGGGATTGAAGAAACCTATTCCAAAAAGCCGTTCGGCAATAAGCATCATCAGTGTAATACCAATAATGGGTGTTGCCAGCAACTGAATCCAGGCCGTAGCATAAATTGACCAGGGAAACAACGGCATATTGAAAAACCGCATTCCCGGTGCCCGCATCCGATGTATAGTTACAATAAAATTCAAACCAGTAAGAATGGATGAGAAACCCAGGACAAAAGCAGCCGAAGTAGCCATAATGACATTTGTACCCGTGGTAGTGCTATAAGGAGCATAAAATGTCCAACCGGTATCGGGAGGCCCGTTTTTCAAGAGTTGTGAAGCTATAGCCATCATACTTCCGGCAATAAATATCCACCACGAAAAG
Source organism: Paludibacter sp. (assembly GCA_035254165.1). Taxonomy (GTDB): domain Bacteria; phylum Bacteroidota; class Bacteroidia; order Bacteroidales; family Paludibacteraceae; genus Paludibacter. The sequence goes on along the minus strand of DATFAW010000410.1, from coordinate 2,432 downwards.
CGGTTTAGTTTCGGGAAAGCAACATCTTTTGCACCAATTAAAATAGGCAAAAAGAAATTACCAAATATAGCCGACAAACCCGGAATCACAACCATGAAAATCATTATGATTCCATGAACTGTGAAAACACCATTATACGTCTGCGGCTTCATTATGGTTTCACCCGGGGCTATCAACTCCATGCGCATAGCCAATCCTAAAAATGCACCAACAAAGAAAAATAGCATGATGGCATACATATAAAGCAGTGCTATCCGCTTATGATCGGTGGCAAAAATCCATGCAAATATGCCTTTGTATTTACCTTGATGATCCAGATAACTTACATATTCAATTTTATCAGCGTCATTACTCATAGGTACTTAGTTTTATTTTTTCTTCTTTGGTTTAATCAGATATACGACAATAAATACCAGGATAAAGAAAATAATGATCGATCCGGTTATCTTAGTTATATCGAGTGCAAAACGTTTATTGTCGGGATCATAACTGTAACAGAGCATTAATATTTTCTGAATGGTCGGCCTGGGTTGCTCTTTATTAGCTTCAATTATTGCCATTTTAAAATCAATCGGCAAAAAAGTAATTCCGTACAAATAACGCGTGATCATCCCTTGCGGACTAATGGCAATAATGGCAGAAGGATGCACAAAGTCCAAGCCTACCGCTTTGGTTTTAAAACCGGTTGCATCAGTAACCTTAAAAATGGTAGCACTATCTGTTGTCAGAAAAATCCAACCGTCGCCTTTTCCTTTCGAATACCGGTCAACAAATCGTTTCTTTTTATTTTTCGCTTTCTCCGGTGTATCCCTGTAATTAAAACTAATGGTAATAACCTGATAATCTTTACCCAGAACCATATCCGTTTTTCTTATGACATTTCCAACGCCCTCCAGCAATGGACTACAAAGCCCCGGACAATCAAAATACACAAATGATAAAATGGTAGGTTTATTGATTAATTGCCGTAATGTTACCGTTTCAAACTTATCATTTACGAATTTCAAATCCAGTGGAATGGTTTTACCCAAGTGCTCAATAACGCCCACTTCAGGTGATTGATCTACCTGGCCAACTGAGTTTCCAAGAATGAAAACAAGAAATACGAATCCAAGAATAAGTTTCCTTTTCATAGATTTATTCTTTTACATCTCCCGACTTAAGAGAATCTGAAAAAACAGCAATCATAATGGCACCGCCCATTAATCCGGTATCTTTGAGAAGCTCCACCAAAGCAATTTGCCAATTGGCTGTAAACAATCCGGGGATATGAATGGTGGCAATAAATATGAATAATAACCCGGCAAGCCCGAAGCAAGCTATCTTAAGGTTTTTATTCAAGACAATGCTAATACACCCGGCAATCAACAAAGCGCCTGTCAACAATACCGTAAAAGCGCCACCGGGAATAAACGAAGACATCATTCCAATAAAAACATTGGTCATCAAAAAATGATTTAAACCCATTATTCCAAAGGGCAAAGCGAATAATATTCGTCCGAGAATTGCTAGTTTTTTCATGATTTCAAATTTTTAGTTATTACCTATTTTATTTAGTTTCCTTAAATTATTCAAAAGATAAAGCAGTACCAATCCAAATATCAACACTCCGGAAGTATATAACACAATTATCCAAATCGGAGCTTTGAACAAGACATTCCAAATAGCTCTGTCTGCATTTAATGCGGGTTTATCGGTTGGAATGCCAATATTGAACTTCTTTTGAGATTCTATTTCACCATAATTTTCATCATTTATTTTTACCACCAATTCCACATTCCCTAGTTTATCACCCGGCAAATTCTTTGGAAGAGAAAATACGGCAGCTCCCTCATTATTTGCCCGTTGCGTTTTATCAATCTGTAACCGTCCAAAATATCGTGTGGCAAACAGAATTATTTCGGCATCTTTCAACGGCACAATTCCTGTTTTTTCGTTGGCTTTTACATCTACCCGAAGCCTGTTAGCTTTCGGATCAAAATTCATACTTATTTTAACTAGTTTATTTTTCGTCGGGTCAAATTTAGAAAGAACCTGAACGTATTTCTTATTGTAACTTCTTATAAACGAAATGACTCTCCATCTTTCATCTTCCGACAAAACATTTTTAAACGAAGGCATTATCATTCTACCCGTTGTCAGAATATAAAATAGCTCACCATCAGTAAGCACCTGTGTACCGGAAGATGACAAATCCGGGGGAATCGGGTTCAAAGATTTCAGGCTGTTGCCTTTTCCTGGATTACCATGACATGACTGGCAGTTCTTGGTATATATAACTTCGCCTGTTTGAGCCGATGCTGCATCAAACTTGATATAACTGTTTTTTGCTTTTTTATCAGCAGGCACATCCCACTTTCCTGCATATGTTTGCAAAGTAAACAAAGAAGCAATTATTATTGTCGCAGTTCTAATCCCAATATTCATTTTAT
>DATFAW010000409.1:0-2525 GCA_035254165.1 Paludibacter sp. | reverse complement strand
TTTGTTGACGATAAAAATAGTACTCCAACCAAAAGAATAAAGTCACTAACTCAAGACCTGATTCTCCTTATAGAGAAAGCGGCAAATAAAAAGGCTATTGAATTTACCGATAATGAATTCTCGTTCTGGATGAATAGTATTGCTGACATCGAAGATAATTTAGATGCAGAACCCAATGAAACTCAAGTTCAGAATGCACTAATAGCATTGAGTAACTTTGAAATGCCACAAAAAACTGACAACAACAATAATAATCGCAGCTAATCGACTAGACTGCCCCCTGTTCAGCGTAATGTATAAATGTATGACGTAGTCTCCAGATTACTCCGAACGAGGTAATTAAAAAAAATCAGACAAAGTATGATTGACACGAAATAAATACAATTCAAATATGACACCTGAAGACAACAATCAAACAAATGTAAAAGCAACTATTGATGCTGTTACTGGTTTAGCAAAAGAAATTCCAATATATCAAGATGCTGTACAGCCAGCTGCAAAAGAAATTGGTAAGTCATTAGAGACAATAACAAAAACTGTAAATATTGCCTTAGCTCCTATTAAAGCACTTGTATGGGGGTATGAAAAAATCGAAGACTATCTGACAAACAGGGTTTCTGAGAAATTAAAGGATATTCCGAAAGAAAATATTACAACTCCACCGCCACATATTGCTGGCCCTGCTGTTGAAGCCTTAAGATTTACTGGTCATAATGAAAATCTTAGAGAGTTATATGCTAGTTTATTAGCTATGTCCATGAATAGAGAAACTTCTGCTAAGGCACATCCCAGTTTTGTTGAAGTCATCAAAAATCTTTCAACTGAAGAAGCAATAATACTACAATCCTTTGTTTCAGAATCAGAATATCCCAAAATAGACATAGAAGAGAATATTAAGGGTACAGACGGTAAAATATCAAGAGTTAGGAATTTCACTATATTTCATAAAGTTCATCCTGAAATCAATGTAAATTCAACGCCAACTTATTTAGATAATCTAAATAGACTTGGGGTTATCGAAATTATTCATGATCAATATTTTATTGACACTAAGTTTTACGAACCATTGGAGAATGACGATTCACTTTCAAAATTAAAAGAAGAAATAAAGAATATTGGAAATACTATAGAAATAAAGAAAGGATTTATTCGTCTAACTTCATTTGGTAAAGTGTTTGTCCAAAATGTAGTAGCAATGCAATAAAAGTTCATCAATAAAATTAAAAAATAAAATATATGAAAACACCAATCTATAAATGGAGTGGAAATTATTGGGGATTTATTTATAATGAAAAACTCTTCGATAAAGAGAGTAACTATAAAGGCTGGATTGACGATAACGATCAAGTATGGGACAAAAATGGTAAATATCTTGGCGAGGTCATTCAAGAGAATTATATATTACGGAATACAAGTAAAATGGAACCAATGGCTCGAATGGCAAAAATAGAACCGATGCCACCCATGGCTCCAATTCCGAGAATAGATAGAATTGGCAAAATTGAGAAAATAGGTTGGATTGATGTACTAGAAGAACTAAAATAAACTACCTTGTTCAGCGTAGCGTATAAATGTTCGGCGTAGTCTCCAAACTACGTCGTGCTAAAAGGAAAGCTTCGCTTTCCATATTGAAAAAAAGAAATTGAATTAAATTTACAAGTCAGAGCCTTGTTTCTAACCCGGCGTAGTCTGGAGACTACGCCGAACGAGGGTATATCCCCAGCATGCATACACTGCCCCTAAAGTGGAAATATGCGAAACTCTATTTCGCATATCCTGCCAAATTGAGGAATATGCGAACATTAAGTTCGCATATATTGGTGTTAGGCGGCATTCTAAAAAAATCAGACAACTAAAATCAACTAAAACATGAGAAAGCTATTATTTTTATTTTCACTTTTTTGTTTGACAAATTATTCTTATTCTCAACTCTCAACAATAACTATCAATCAGAAAAAAGTAACAGAAATTAAAGTGAAAACTATCCAATATGACTCGTTAAGTAATATTGGTTTTTTAAAAAACTCGAAAGAATATTTTAAATTTATTGGTCAAAAGATTCTTTTTTATCCAAGAAGCGAGAACTCAGATTTAAACATAAATCACTATGGAAATTTCTTTATAAAATCGACACTCCCAGATACAGTCTGGCTAAAAAAACGAAAAAATCCAAAACCAAAAGATTACACTTTAGAGTACCCATTATCTGACAAATACAAACCAGTTATGATTAATCAACAACTAGTTTGTGGGGGAAATCTAAGTATGCTTAAGAATAACAAATCATTAACAGGATACTTTACTCCAGCTAATGAAATCGAAGAAAAAACATTTAAAATTGTTGATATACAAATACAAAACAAGTATGAATCAAGTGACAAGTATTATCGCCTCAATTTTATTCTACTATCTGAGAACAATGATACTTTAATTTGGAAAATGGATAATTTTTATAGTGACACCGATATGTTTCCTGCGGTTATTGAAGGCTATTATAAAAAAATCAAAGAATTATATGTAGGTAA
>DATFAW010000408.1:0-5364 GCA_035254165.1 Paludibacter sp. | reverse complement strand
GGTGTTTGATTTGACGGAAAAACTTGATAATTTCGTTGAGCACAATGCGCCATTAAAAGCCATTGTTTTTGACTATTACCTAAATTTCATTCCGTTTTATATGAATATGTTCAGTCCCCTGTTCACATTCATTGCTGTCATCTTCTTTACGTCTCAAATGGCCGGTAATACCGAAATTATTGCAATTTTATCAAGCGGCGTTAGCTTTCGTAGATTAATGCTTCCTTACCTTATATCAGCCACGGTTATAGCCTCTATTTCATTTGCTGTAGGCGGTTTTATTATTCCATATGGCAATAAAAAAATGCTTGCGTTCCAGGATCAGTACGTTAGTAAAATAAAGCAAGAGAATGCACGGAATGTGCAAATGGAAGTCGAAAAAGGAGTTATTATGTATATCGAACGTTATGAAGTTTCGAATAACACCGGATATCGGTTTTCACTTGAAAAATTTAATGGTAAAACACTAACTTCGAGACTAACAGCCGAGACAATTACCTGGGACTCATTAAATAGATGGAAAGTAACCAACTATTTGCAGCGCGATTTTAATGGAATGCGCGAAAAGATTACAAAAGGGATAAGCAAAGATACAACCATCAGAGTACAGCCGGAGGAGTTTTTTATTACAGCTAAAGAGGCTCCACAGATGAATAATACTCAGCTTGCACGATACTTAAAACACCAAAGAACACGTGGCGTTGGAAATATCCAAGGTTTTGAAGACGAATATTATAAGCGGTTTTCAATGCCATTGGCTGCATTTATAATGACTTTGATGGGGGTATCATTGTCATCCCGGAAAGTGCGCGGAGGAATGGGAGTTAATTTGGGGATTGGACTTGCATTAAGTGCTTTGTATATATTGTTTTCCACTATGTCCACTTCATTCTCTGTAAGTGGAGTCATGTCGGCTTTTGCTGCTGTGTGGATGCCCAACGTGGTCTTTTTGGTTGTTGGAATTTATTTGTACAATAAGACCCAAAAATAAAATTACCACCCCGAACTATCGGATGGCAAAATGAATGTGCATGCTATTTTTATTGAATAAAGCTGAGGATTGACCCGACGCAACCGATTATGATAATGACTAATCCGGTAATCTGATTGATTATTTTGAGTTCCCGCATGTTTAACTTGCTTTTAAATCTACTGACAAGAAAAGTCAGCAAGCTCCACCATAAGAATGCGCCTCCTAGGATTGATGATATTCCTATAATTGATACGAAGAGGGTTGTTTTGCTACCAATAAACTGGAACCGGGCAAAAAGGGCAATTAGTACAAACAATACCAACGGATTTGAGAATGTTAAGCCAAATGCCGTTGCAAAATCGCCTAAAAGGCTGTGTTTTACGGTTTCGTTTGGTTTTGGTTGCGTGGCGGGGTTGCTTCTGAAAATGTACCATCCAAAAACTGCGACTACTAAACTGCCAAGTAACTGTATGATTAAGCGATGTTCTTCTATAAAGGCTATTACAAAACTTAAGAAAAATAATGTAATGATTGTATAGATCAAATCAGAAGTTGTAGCCCCAAGTCCTGTTGCAATACCATGTTTCTGACCTCTGTTTAAGGTACGTTGAATGGTAAGCATTCCAATTGGACCTAATGGTACTGAAATACATAAACCAATTAATATCCCTTTTAAAATAATTTCAGTCATCTCCTGCTTTTATTGATTGCTATGCAAAGATAGCTTTTTTTTGCAATCAACCCATAACCTGAAATTCATTATTGAGGTTTTTTATAAAACTTCAGTAAGTAAATCCTAAAAGCCGAAATCATTAATTTTTTTATCAAACTTTTTTGCTTCAGAAGGTTTTCTGGCTTTAATTTGGTTTGTATTTCCCTCAACATAAATGGCTTGGTAAGGACGGACAGGACATATCGATTCGCAGCCCCCACACCCAATACATAAGTCGTCTGTAACTTCAGGAATAGTAAGTCCGTTTTTATACGGAATCATGTGAACTGCTTGTGTCGGACAATGTTCAGAACAAGCTCCACAGTCTTTTTCGTCGGTAAATACAACGCACTTATTTTTTCGAAATTTAGCAACGCCAATTTGTGTTAGCTTTTTCTCATCCATTGGAAGTTTCCGTAAGGCTCCTGTCGGGCATACTGTTGCGCAAATGTTACAATCGTATGTGCAGAATACATGTGTAGAGAAAGCCAAATGTGCTTGGGTGATACCTGAGATGCCATATTGCAATCCGGCAGGTTTCAAGACTTGCATGGGGCACTTGCTGACGCAGAGTTGACAGCCGGTGCAATGAGCATTAAAATGTTCAATGTTAGTTGCTCCCGGAGGCATTATTGGCTTTCGCGAAAGGATAGAATCGTTATTCCCAATTATGTTTTTAGTTTTGGCGAATGCCACGGTGCTCAAAGCTGCCCCCGATGCCAGAAGAAATGTCCTTCTTCCATTATCAAACTTATTTTGGACAGGATGAGCTTTTCGGTTCTTGTAACGATTATCATATTTTATACTGCCTTTTTTGCAGGCACCAATGCAATTAAAGCAACTGACACAACGCGAATCATCAACCTTTTTTGCTATAGTGTCGATGCATTCTGATTTGCAGTGCTTTTTGCAAGCTCCACATTGAGTGCAAGTCGATTCATCGATTGAAATATGGAAGATTGAAATCTTTGAAAGAAATCCAAGGGATGTTCCAACCGGGCAAATTGTGTTGCAGTACAGTCTGCCCCTAAACCATGACATTATGGCAACGAGACAAAAGAAAAATAAAGAAATACTGAACGCAACCGGAACAAAACTGACTTGTTCTACTTTGTATAGTGAATAATTGCCCATTTTGCCCAAGGCAAATACTAATCCGTCGTTACCCCAGATTACTAAAGGACGGAACAATTGCGAAATGATACGACCAAAAGTGCTATAAGGATCTAGTAGTAAGACGAGCAATGAACTTCCAAAAACGAAAACAATAATTGTTACCACTAAAATTGACTGTCGGAGAATATTTTGAGGCCTTGAGTATTTGAAGCGATACTTCTTTGATTTTTTGCGAAAAAAGCGTGATTTCCACGATACGATATCCTGAAATACTCCCAATGGGCAAATGATGGAACAGTAAATCCGCCCCAAAAATAGGCTTAAGATGACCAACAAATTTATGACCAACAGGTTCAAAGACAACAACGCCGGAATTAATTGAACGCTGAGTAAATGATGTAATTGATTTGGCAATTTTCCCGTGAAATCGATGAAAAACAACAAGATTGGTAGAAAGAACAATAAAGATAATATGACACGAATGTTTTTCAGAAATTTCATGGGAAGCTATTTATAAAATACTGTTGATTGATGAGCTTTTACGGATTAAAGTTTAATCCGTTTTACATTCAGTTTTTCAAGATTCTGCGTTCCAACTTTTAGTTTTTCGGCTAGTCCGATATAGCGTACATCTTTCAGGTCTGTAGGTTGAACCTGCGAAAATAGTTTCATGGCAGCTGTGTCGGCGGCAACGAAATCATGTGAAACGATTAAGGATTTGAGCATGACGACATCGGCTTCCGATTTTCCTTGCGGACCGTTCGATTTCATAATGCGGTAGGCATCAACGATATTAAGCGCCGGACTTTTGTGAAATGTGGATATGTCGGCTATACATTGATGTAAGTCGTGACTGTGAAAGAAACCCCGGTCCCAAACGATTCCCATTAGGTTTTTCATCGAAATAGAGTTTTTTGCTCCGCCGTGATGTTTTAGAATAGGCATATTAAACCAGACATCACAATCTATTAAAGAACGATGTATTTTTGCTTTTTTCAAATTTACACCTCGTGGTAATTCCACTTCGCGGAAATAGGACTCATCGTTAGCCGGAACCATTTTCCCTCCGGCAGCCGTCACAGCTCTCTCAATTCCACTATTGGTGTAGCTTTTTTTCCAGTCGTGGCAGGTGTTATCGAATACAATCACTTCGGAAGCTCCTGCACTTTTACATAGTCTGACTAATGTTGCAACCAGCTCGGGATTGGTGTTGGCAGCCAGTTCCGGTTTGCGGTCCCAACCTATATTCGGTTTAATCACGACCTTCTGACCTTTCTTTACGAAGTGCCCTATGCCGCCTAGTTCTTTTAGCGCACGAGTGAGCATAATTCCTGGTTCGCCACCCATAACTGCCACCAAATCAGGTTCGGATTGAACAGTCAATTTTTTATTTGCTACCACCGAACCGAGCGCATTTGTTTTAAAAAATGAGGCCAGACCGACCAATGCTGCTGATTTGAAAAAGTCTCTTCTTTTCATAATATTGCGATTGAAAATTATAAATTCTGATTTCTAAATCTTTTCTATTTCTATTAGTTTCCGTTTTACTACCAAAGCACTTATTTCCCAAAGCGCATAAATCGGCAAAAAAACTACCATTAAAGTGAACGGATCGCCAGTGGGTGTGACAACAGCGGCGACAATCAATAAAATAACAATGGCATGTTTGCGGAATTTAGTGAAAAATCCGCGATGTAAAATGCCTATTTGCGATAAGAACCATGAAAGTAAAGGTAACTCAAATACCAAACCCATCATAAAACAAAGCATCATGAAACTGTCCATGTACGAATCGAGCGAAACGCTGTTTTCAATAAAGCTACTAAGCTGATAACCGGCTAGAAAACGCAATGTCAATGGAAAAACCAATATGTAACCAACAAAAATTCCAATGAAAAACAGGATATTACCAAAGAAAAAAGCCCAACCTGCATTTTTCTGTTCATTGCTGTGAAGAGCAGGTTTGACAAACAGGAAGAGTTGGTAAATAATAAAAGGAAAACCAAAAACAAGTGCAAACCAAAATGAGGTTGACATATGAATAAAGAACTGCGATGAAAGGTTGATATTGATAACTTTCACCTGAAATGTTCCTAAACAGAAATCTGGAAATAATGGTACTTTCTTGCTTACCTGATTAAACCATTCATATAAAAAAAAATTATTTCGGGTTGGTGCCAGAATGACCAAATCAAAAAGTTCTTTCATGTAGGCAAAGAAAACCAAGGAAAGGATACCTATAAAAGCAGCAATTCGAAATAATGTCTTGCGCAAATCATCAAGATGATCCCAAAAAGTCATTTCATTGTCATTCGGCTCACTCATTCTTATTTCGCTGAATCTTGTTTTTCGTCTTTGTGAATGTCTTTTTTTAGTTCATTCTCAACGTCATTCATACCTTCTTTGAAACTTTTTACTCCTTTGCCAAGGCCATGCATTAGTTCTGGAATTTTTTTGCCGCCGAATAGCAATAAAATAATCAGAACTATCGGAATAATTTCACCGGCTCCTAAATTTAAAAACATCAAGTGATTCATAACTGTATAATTTCTATGTTGTTTAA
>DATFAW010000407.1:0-7555 GCA_035254165.1 Paludibacter sp. | reverse complement strand
TATCGGCGACAGCAATCAGCATTTTAGCGCTTGATTTATCCTGAAGCGTCCGTACATGTATTAAGTTTGAAAAGTCAGTAATATTTTCATACTTAAGGCTGTTGTCGGCATACAATGCTCTATCACTTGCTGTTACCTTGTAATAGTAGTCTCTGTTTGAAGCCAAATTGGTTACTGATTCGGAAGTAGTGGCTAACCATTTGTTGCGAACGTTGTATTGCAAATTCTGTGAAAAACCGGCAGATATATCATCCACTACAATATATCCGGCAACTTTGGTATAAGTTAAGCGGAATTGATTGTAATTTTTATCAGTACTAAAAGAGTAAGTCTTAATGGTATTCAGCGTACTTGTTATTGGAATAGAGTCAATCTTGTTCCAATTCACACCGTTCCAGGCATCCACTTGTAAATATCCATTCATTCCGGCTAGCGATCTAATGTAAAATGATAAGCTGGTTACCGGTAATAGATATTGTTCGGTTTGAATTAATTCACCTGTGTTTTTGAACTCAATGGAAGGAATTGAATCTCCACTGTAAACAGTTGAAGAGGATATAGCTGAAGCTGTAATTGTCCAGTTGGCAGGGGCTACAAGTCCATTATTAAAGCCTTCGGTTAATTTCGATTCTCCATCAGATATATTATACAAAGTCAGGTAATAACCTGATGCATCGAACACCGAATTCCAATGTGCATCGAAACTGGCAATAGTTACATCAGTTGCAGCTGTTGCTACAGGTGGGATAACATAAACCCGGCGGGTTGAGGTTCCGTTCATTGAAATAGTTTGTGTATCTGCATTTGTCGATTTCAACAACAGCGTGTCATTATGAATGTCTGAAAATGAAGGTTCAGTTGGATTGTAGCGAACCTGAATACTTGTGTTTGCAACAGTCGAATCGATAGCACTTGGGGTTAGCGTGATTGTTTTTGCCCAAGCAGATTCCGGATCGGATTCTTTTTTCATCTCAAAATGTTTGCTGGCTTTGAAACTCAGGTTGATATCCGATTTTAAATTAGCTCCGCTTACTAAAATAGTCTGGGTTGCCGAAGGAGTTCCTTGCACTGTTTTAAAAGAGCTTAAATTTCCAATCGTGTTTATTGTTGGCAGGTTGCCACCACCCATAAACCGAAATTTAATAATACCACTTGTTTCTGTAATATAAGTTAGTGGTTTATAGATGTCTGCACCGGAACGCAATTTAGGCGAATATGATGTCACTTTTGCGGTTCCCGGAAACGGGTCGCCAGCTAAAGAACCATCTGTAGCAATTCCATCGGCTTCTACTATATCAACGCCCATAGCCGCGGCATTATTGTTGACTGTGTTGCCGGCCCAGGTTGAGGAATTGTAATAAATGTGTGTAACTAAAAGTCCATGACCGGGTAAGTACGTGTCCCAACCACTTTTCTGTCGATTTTCTAAAGTGAAAAATTCAACCGGACTTGGATTAGCACCGTTTAGATTAGAATTTCCATTTTGTGTGATAATATAAGCTTTATTGCTGGTTGCAAGGGTGTCCAGCGTAACATTCTGCGCTTTTTTGAGCTCTGTTGGGGTTAGCCAGCTTAAGAAGAAACGATCCCAGGCAGAATAAACCGGCGGAGTTCGTCCACCATTTAGATAGGGTCCATAATCCATAATATTCCACGATGACAATGTATGCTGAGTGCCATTATCAGTTGCATAATAATCGGGCAAACCAAGTACGTGTCCAAACTCGTGACAAAAAGTTCCAATACCGCACATATTTGAACCACTTGTTCCTTTCAATTCGGATGTGCAGGCGTAATCGTACACAATTTTACCATTAAACTTTGTGCTATAATCGGCTAAAACCCAACGGTGCGGCCAAATTGTATTTGCAGGTGCACCTTCAGCTTCGTTGTAACCTGCATAATAAATGAATATGTTATCTACCATTCCGTCATTGTCGGTATCGTATTGCGAAAAATCAACATCGGCACTTGCAGCTTTACAGGCATCAATAACCATTTGACGAGGATTTGTGTCATTACCAGATGAGTCATTACTTCCATAAAAAGCCATGTTATTGGGTAGTGTGTATGGGCCAACAACATCGAATTGAGGATTAAAAACTCCCATCGAACTGTCGTGAAAATAATCCTTAGCCGAACCTGTACCTCCATTGGTACTGTATCCGCTTTGATTCAGCAGGTTGGTGTAAGCGGTTAGCGGAGTGCCAGTAACAAAGCTTACATCTTTAAAATTTACCAGGATAACCAGTGATTTCGGAGTTCCGGACAAAGGATATACTTTTTTAGGAGTAGAACTTGAACTAACTGCTGTTGCTGCCGCACGCTGAGCACGTTTTAATAGATTTCGTTTTGTAAAATCAATATTGGGAGTCAGGTTTTTTAGAAGTTGTAGCTCTGTTGTAGTGCGTTTTTCTACTTCATTTGCCTTTATATTTGTGCTGATAAAGTTTCCTTCCGTATCTTGTTGAGCGTAAGTTAAGATACCCTCGCTGTTAGCAATTAGTGGATAACCATCCAGGGTGGTTTTGTATTTGAAAAATTCATCACCATGCAATCTGATAGTTATTTCCGAACCGTCGGGTTGTGTTATCTTAATAGGATAGGGTGAAGCGGGGACAGCATTCGAACTTATCGATGAAAAGAGAAAAGTAATAAATAGAATAAACCATATCGATAATGTTCTCATACGCAAATTGCTTTAGGTTACAAAGATAAGAAAAAAAAGGATTTACCCGTGAATGTCAGTGTTTCAAGCCTGAAAATCTCAAAAATAGTTCGACTGATTATTGAAAGTGAAATAGATAGCAAGCGTTTTGTTTTAAATGGGGTTGTTTTCGCAATCTATACTTCATACATTGCAATAGGATTCAGAATAGCTGGTTTATTTCATAAAAACGAAGTAAACAGCTAAGATCAGGCAGGCGCAAGCTGCTAAATGGTTCCAATGTAAGCCACCAGTGTTAAATACTAATGTGGAAAAAACCACAAAAACAATGAGTGTAATTACTTCTTGAATAACTTTTAGCTGCATTAGCGTAAAAGTACCGCCATTACCAATAAATCCTATTCTATTAGCTGGGACCTGGAACGAATATTCTACAAGCGCTATTATCCACGAAAATAGTACAACACCATACAAAGGCCAATTGGTAATTGCTCCGGTCTGCTGTAATTTCAGGTGTCCATACCAAGCAAAAATCATAAATATATTTGATGCTATTAAAAGCAGTATTGTATATAATCCGTTCATAATTTGAAATTTGTAAAATTGATATATTGTGAAATACTAAACGTTGTTTTAGTCTTTTTCAGGCGATTTGCGGTTCGTCTTTTGGGGAAGATATTCCGTTTTTATGTTTTCCATAGCTGCCCAAATGCTTTGGCGTACCTCGGGATTCCATTTTTCCAATTCGGTAATCAGATTTTTGGCATCGCGTCGCGAGGAGTCTTTTTCGTGCGGGCAATTTTTAATTTGCTTCTGATAAGCTCGAATGCGTTCCATTTCTTTCATTTCTTTTTCCGAAATCAGTGACAATGGACGAATAATGGTCATGTCGAATTTTTTCATCTTCAACTTTGGTGGCATTGTGCCAAACGATCCTTGATAAAACAAGTTGAGTAGCAACGTTTCGGTGATATCATCCAAGTGATGACCAAGAACCAATTTGTTGCACCCGAGTGTTTTTGCTACTTCAAATAACGCTTTACGGCGATGCCACGAGCATAGGAAACAAGTCGATTTTCGGGTGTCGGTTGTGTCGTCAAAGCGCGTAACGTGATGAACGAACGTGATGTCAAATTGTTTGCAATGTTCTATCAGATAGGTAAGGTCTGATTGGTATGAAATGTTCTCGACGGAAATATGAACCGCGGTGACTTTGAACCGTGGAACGAAAATTTTCATTCGTTCGCCTAACAATTCAACCAATGCCAACGAATCTTTTCCTCCCGAAAGCCCGATAAGAATATGATCATCGTTATCAATCAACCGATAATCGTTGATTGCTTTTTTGAATTTATTCCGGATGGTTTGGAGTGTTTTTTTATCGGCTTTGTTCAGTTCGTCCATGTTTTGGCTAGTTTTTGGGAGGGCAAAATTACAATAATCCATGCAATTATTTGCCAGAGACGAATCTGAATTTAGTTTTTGTTAGATTTTGATAAGTTCAATTGCTTGTTTCTATGTTTTTTAGCTTGGATTGGAATGAAAAGATGACAAAAAAACGATATTTTTTTACGTCAGATATTTGCAATTTATCAAAAACGCACTATCTTTGCACCGCAATTGAAAAATTGAACGTCTGGCAAAGTGATGCCAACAACAACATATAATGCGAAAATAGCTCAGTTGGTAGAGCACGACCTTGCCCAAAAGATTTGATACGTTCCGACCTTGGCAAGGAATAAATGGAAAAGAGTTTCCTGTTATCAACAAAAAATATATTGCGAAAATAGCTCAGTTGGTAGAGCACGACCTTGCCAAGGTCGGGGTCGCGGGTTCGAGTCCCGTTTTTCGCTCACAGGATAAGCGAAACGTGCGTGTTTCGCTTTTTTTCTCTAAAATCGAAATTTATTAATTGCCCAAATGGTGGAATTGGTAGACACGCTAGTTTCAGGGACTAGTGGTCGTAAGGCTGTGCAGGTTCGAGTCCTGTTTTGGGCACCAACGATTTTTTCCCTCGTCTTTTAGAATATATGCGCTGATGGTGAAATTGGTAGACATGCTACTTTGAGGGGGTAGTGCCGGTTACGGCGTGTGAGTTCGAATCTCATTCAGCGCACCAATACAACAAAAAAGAGTTTCTTCCGAAAGGGAGAAACTCTTTTTGCGTTATTCTTAATTTTTCAGTACTAACAGCATTTTTCAAAAACACAGCGTTCGTCGGCGGTTTCGAATTCTATGGTGGCGTGTTGAATGCCCTGCTCCTGGAGTGAATCGCGAATGGCAGCTTTGAGTTCGGCCAGTTTTTCCATTTTCAGCGTTTTGTTCAACACTACGTGCACGGTGAGCACATTGTACGTTCCGTCCACCGACCATACGTGCAGATCGTGTACGCTTTCCACACCGTCGAACTGTTGGATATGGGTTGAAATGTCTGTCATATCCACTTCGGCGGGGGTGCCTTGCAGGATGATGCGCAAGCTTTGACGTATGTTTTTGAATACATTATATAACACGAAACAAGCAATACCGACGGACATAATCGGGTCGAGCACCGGTACGTTGAAGAAATGCATAACTACGGAGCCAATTAAGATGGCCAACCAACCGAGCACATCTTCGAGCAAATGCAGTGAAACAACTCTTTCGTTGATGGAATGTCCTTTCTTCAGGCGGAAAACGGCTGCTCCATTGACTAATACACCCACGATGGCTAAGAAAAACATGCCTTGCGTATTGGCGGCTACGGGGTGCAAAATACGTGGAATAGCCACAGTGAGGATCAGCACACTTCCTGTAACCAACACGATGGAATTGACAACAGCCCCTAATAACGAAAAACGCTTGTAACCGTAGGAGTAGGAGGTGTCACTTTCTCTTTTTGCCACTTTTTGGAAATACCAAGCCAGCCCCAGCGACAGGCAATCGCCCAAATCGTGGATAGCATCCGATAGGATGGCGATACTGTTGGTGAAAAATCCACCGACGATTTCGATTAGTGTGAAGAATAGATTCAGAAAAAAAGCTGTTTTTATACTCTTTACATCCGAGTGATGATGGTGGTCGTGATTGTGATCGTGTGCCATGATTTCCTTTTTTTTAATGCAAAAGTAAGTTTAATACCAATGCAATGGAATTGCAAAAGTAATTTGTCTGTAACGTATTTTTCTTCGACCCCCAAACCCCCAAATGGGGGCTTAAGAGTGTGTTTTTGAAACAACTTTCGCTAAAAAATATCAGATATTGCGTTTTAAAACCACCGGATCCGGCGGATTTTGAACTAAATAATTTAATGGCTGGTGTTTTGGTTGATACATTCGCGACAAATTCCTTTAATTGTCATTTCAATTTTGTGTATAACGTATTGAGGGGTATTTGGTTTTTGCTGGAGGGTGAAAACAAAGTCGGTACTGCAAATGATCTTTTTGCAGCTTTCGCAAACGAAGTGTGGGTGTTCGTCGTTATGCGCATTGTGGGTGCAACCTTCCGGGCAAAGCGCGTATACCGATCCGCTGTTGGCTACATCGATGGAATGTGCAATGCCATTCTTGACAAAGGTTTGCAGTGTGCGGTAAATGGTTACCCGGTCGGCAGGGTAGAGGAGGTTCTCCATTTCGGTAAGCGACAGGTTGCGGGGCTGCGTAATCATCTGTTCCAGTACCAACATGCGCATGGGTGTTGGCTTTACGGCGTAGTTTTCGAGTATTCTGATTATGTTAGAGTTCATAGAAATATCATTTGAAATAGAACAGTTGTTTTGCCAAAGCATTCCTGTTTGTAATGAGCTTCAAATTTACAAATTTGTATCAGGGAAACAATGTCATTTCGAAAAATAAGTAATCGATAAGTATTATTGATATATTTCTTATTTTTGTATGACCCCCAATCCCCAAATGGGGGCACAACTAAAAATATATCAATATCTCCAGGTAATGAAGCCTAAAAAGACGGGCTGACATATTGAAATGCCAGCCCGTCTATTGATTATTCTTTAATTACTTTTTTAAATACAATTGTCTTTCCATTTTCTATCCTGACGAAGTAGACTCCTGTTGTAAAATGATCTGTTTGTATAGTGGCTTTCCCAACAAAATTTCCACGGTAAACAACTTGTCCGATTCCATTTATAATTTCAATGTTCAGCGGTTCATTAGCTCCTTCCGCTTCAATTTTCAATTCGTTAGAAATGGGGTTCGGATAAACTTTAATGATTTTATCGTCATTGAGACTCTGAATATCGGTTGATACAATGTTGATGGAATTAGAAGCATCAGAACTACAACCCGCGAGAGTAACCGTTACATAATATATTTCGTTGCTCGTGACTGTGTAACTCTGGTTTGTAGCCCCTGTAATTTCGCCATGCTGATTGTACCATTGGTTGCCCACCGGGGCATCGGAGTTTAAAATAAGTCCATTTACAGAAATGGTAGGCCTTGCCGGTTTATTATTTACAGTGATTGTCAAAGTGGTTGTTGCTGCACATTGTCCTGCTGCCGGGGTAAATGTGTAAACCGTCGTTTTGGTATTGTCCAATACAGGCGACCATGTTCCTGTAATTCCATTGTTCGATGTGGTTGGTAATGTGCTAAGCGTACTTCCCGCACATATTGGCGCTACCGCATCAAATGTTGGCGTAACGATTGGATTTACGATAATCGTCAAAGTGGTTGTTGCTGCACACTGTCCTGCTGCCGGGGTAAATGTGTAAACCGTCGTTTGGGTGTTATTCAATGCCGGCGACCATGCTCCTGTAATTCCGTTGTTCGATGTGGTTGGTAATGCACTAAGCGTACTTCCCGAACATATTGGCGCTACTGCATCAAATGTTGGTGTAATGATCGGATTAACTGTAATCGTCAAAGTGGTTGTTGCTGCACACTGTCCTGC
>DATFAW010000406.1:0-3355 GCA_035254165.1 Paludibacter sp. | reverse complement strand
ATCTTTGCAAGTTAAAATTAAGACGGCAACTCCAACATATTCAGATTAATGATAGATTATATAAAAGGTGAAATCACAGAGCTTACACCGGCTTACGTAGTACTCGAAACAGGTGGAATTGGTTATTTTGTACATATAACTTTACCTACATTTTCGTTTTTAGGTGAACATACTTCTGCAAAACTTTATGTTTATGAATCGATTAGGGAAGATGCACATGTCCTTTACGGTTTCCGCTTACAAAGCGAACGTCAATTGTTCTTGTTGTTGATATCGGTTTCGGGCATTGGAGCCAATACAGCCAGAATGATTATGTCTTCGTACTCGGCGCAAGAAATTCAGGAAATGATTGCGTCCGGAAATGTGTCGGCATTGAATGCAATCAAAGGAATTGGCACCAAAACGGCACAACGCATCATTGTTGACTTAAAAGATAAAATAGTAAAAGGTGTGGGTGGAGCCGAGTTTGCTAATTTTGTACCAAATGCACAAAGCGAACAAAAAGAAGAAGCTATTTCAGCCCTTGTAATGCTTGGGTT
Organism: Paludibacter sp.; assembly: GCA_035254165.1. GTDB lineage: Bacteria > Bacteroidota > Bacteroidia > Bacteroidales > Paludibacteraceae > Paludibacter. The sequence continues at coordinate 2,816 of DATFAW010000406.1, read as the reverse complement.
TGCCGCAGCTGCTTCGCAAAAAACGGTAGAGCGAATTTTGAAGGATGAACCATCGTTAAAGGTGGAACAATTGATTAAACTGGCCTTGAAGATGATGTGATAACTCGTCAAAATTTAGCAATAAACCTACTAGTGGATTTTGTATTGTAAATTGTGCATTACTTTTGATATTTATGATTTTTTCAAATAAAACAATCTCAATTTTTGTCTTCTGTGGTATTGCACTCAGTTCGGCTTACGCATTTGTAGCCGGAACCCAGCATATTGCAGCAGATACTCAACCAGCAGAAATTGCAGTTTCTCCTGTTGATACGAATCAACAGGAGAAACCGCAATTTCCTATAAAGAAGTACACCCAAAATACTTACGAAGAATTAGATGCCAGGTATCCGATGGATGCTCCAAAACCGGATAATGTGAAATCGGTTGTGGAATATGATGCACAATCAGGGAATTATGTATTTAGGACTTTTGTTGGAAATAATGAAATTGCCACTCCATTTTTGATGACCGGACAGGAATATCGGGACTACTCAGCAAAAAGGGCTATGCAGGGTTATTGGAAGGAAAAAAATAATAAAGCGACAGTAAATAACGAAGACAAGTATTTAAAATCTGATCTGAAATTCAATATTGGAGTTGCAGATAAGGTGTTTGGCCCCGGTGGTGTACAAATAAAAACACAGGGTTCTGCCGAACTTATTTTTGGATTCAAAAAAAATAGAATAGATAATCCGGCACTGACTGAACAGATGCGGACATCGAGTATTCTTGATTTTAATGAAAAAATTCAGCTTAATGTAACTGGAAGTGTAGGCGATAAAGTGAACTTCGGATTGAATTATAATACCGAATCCAGCTTTGATTTTGACCAGAAAATGATAAAACTAGCCTACAAAGGCAAAGAAGATGATATCATAAAAAGTATTGAGGCCGGAAATGTGAGCATGCCACTTAATAGCTCATTAATAAGCGGAAGTACAGCCCTGTTTGGTATTAAAACCGAATTGCAGTTTGGACGGTTGAATGTTACTGCCATAGCTTCGCAGCAAGAATCGCAAACACAAACTGTAAGCTCAAAAGGCGGACTTCAAACCACCAAATTTGACATCCCAATTGATAACTATGATGATAACCGACATTTTTTTTTAGCTCATTATTTTCGGGATAATTACGAAAAGTGGATGAGTAAGCTTCCGTACATTTCATCGAAAATAACAATTAACCGAATGGAAGTATGGGTGACGAACAAACGTGGAAACTACGACCAGGCCCGCAATATAGTGGCTTTTATGGATTTAGCTGAAATCGATGGAATTGACAATAATTACTGGAGGCCTACTTCTACTGATAAATTACCTTTCAATAAAGTGAATTCACTTTATACTGAAATTGCCGGATTGGACGGTGTGCGTGATATTCAGCAGACTAACTCAGTTTTAAACCGGTATAGTGGATTTGGTATAAACGGTGGTGAAGATTATGAAAAGATTGAAAGTGCCCGCAAGCTCGATCCATCTGAATATACTTATAGTCCGGATTTAGGATTTATTTCGTTAAAGACGGCATTGAATCCCGATGAAGTATTAGGTGTGGCTTTCGAATATACCTCTGGCGGACAGGTTTATCAGGTAGGTGAATTTTCTACAGATGCGGTTGCTGCGCCTAAGGCATTAATTGTTAAGTTGTTAAAATCTACTACTCAGTCACCACAGCTGGCTTCGTGGAAGTTGATGATGAAGAATGTATATGATTTGGGTGCACTTCAGCTTCAGCCGGACAATTTTAAATTGGACATTGTGTACCGAAATGATTCGGTAGGTACTGAAATGCAATATCTGAGCGAAGGTAATATTAAAAATAAGACATTGCTCAAGGCTATGAACCTTGACCGGTTGGATACAAAAAAAGCAGCTAATCCGGATGGAAAATTTGATTATGTAGAAGGTTATACCGTGCAATCATCCACGGGGCGCATTATTTTTCCGGTACTTGAGCCTTTTGGCTTACACTTAGCAAAGGCTATCTATCCTAATTATGACCCTAAAAACCCTAATAATAGCACAAATCCACTTGCCAAGATGGCCGAGAAATATGCTTATCTTCAATTGTATGATTCAACTTTAGTAGTTGCACAGCAATATAGTGAGAAAAACAAATTCAGGTTAGTCGGTGCTTACAAAGGGTCTTCAGGCTCGGAAATTAAACTCAATGCAATGAATGTTCCCCGTGGCTCGGTGACGGTAACGGCAGGTGGAACTGTTTTGGTCGAAAATACTGATTATACTGTCGATTACACCATGGGAACCGTAACTATTCTCGATAAATCATTGATTGCCTCGGGAACAAATGTTGATGTGAAACTGGAAAATCAATCCACTTTCAGTATGCAACGGAAGACACTGCTTGGCACGCATTTAGAATATAAATTTAATAAAGACTTTAGCTTAGGTGGAACGATCATGCATTTATCCGAAACACCTTTGACAACTAAAGTTAACACCGGCAGTGAGCCAATTTCCAATACCATTTGGGGTGCCAATACTTCGTGGCGGACAGAGTCACAATTGCTGACAAATGTGTTGAATGTCTTGCCTTTTGTGAATGCTACTAAGCCATCCACTATAGCCTTAAATGCGGAGTTTGCCCAATTAATTCCGGGACATTCAAATGTTATAAGCTCAGCGGGTCTGGCTTATATTGATGACTTTGAATCTACTCAGACTTCCATTGATATACATTATCCAACCAGTTGGTATTTAGCCAGTACACCGTCATTATTTACAGAGTCAAAATTAAGTAATAATGTGGATTAT
>DATFAW010000405.1:0-6858 GCA_035254165.1 Paludibacter sp. | reverse complement strand
TCTATAAACAATATGTTCTGAAAACAGAAGCCCATCTACTCGACGGGCTTCTGCTTTTTTAATGATTATACTAACTGATAACTGATCATTGGTGTTGCGGTCTCAACAAATCATTCACGGTTTTTACCGGGTTGAATGTTTCGATAGGCACTTCCACGAAGATGGTGTTCCAGTCGCTCATGGCTCCATTCCAAAGTCCGGGAAGTTCCAGGGCTTTCAGTTCTTTTCCGCTTTTAGATTTGAGCGAAATGAATCCGGTGCTTTTATCCACGTATTTCACTAAGTCAAATTTCTCTCCTTTGTAATTCTTCACGGCACATACCAAATCTACCGGATTGAAGTGTGTAGACTGTAACATCTTTTCTTTGTCGGCCGGATTGTTCAAGTCTATTTGCGAGCTTTCCAGAATCTGGGGCGACACGGTTCCGTCAGCATTTACTGTCAGGAACGGACCTCCACCGGGTTCACCCACGTTTTTCACCATACCACAAACGCGCATTGGGCGGTTTAATTTGCCGATAAGGTATTTCCGCAATTTGTCATGCTCCAGTTCATGCAGGCCGGCGTGATGATTATTGAGCCGTGCTTCGCAAAATTGGGCAATAACAGTTAGTTTAGCTGCCGAGATAGTTTCGTGTTCCAGTTCGTGCAGGTATGCAAAGCTTTGTTTTTGAAGATTGACGAGTATACCGGCAATAACTTTTTTGTACGTTACGGTCGATTCTTTGAGTGAATCGGGCACCACGTTGTCGATGTTCTTGATAAAGATTACATCGCCGTCCAAATCATTCAGGTTCTCGATCAGCGCACCGTGTCCACCCGGGCGGAATACCAAAGCGCCTTTGTCGCGGAAAGGTTGGTTGCTTTCGTCGGCGGCAATGGTGTCGGTAGATGGTTTTTGTTCGGAGAAACTCACGTTGTAAGTCACACCAAATTTTTTCTCAAAGGCAGCAACCGATTCGTTCAGGTGTTTCTCAAACAACGAACGGTGTTCTTTCGATACCGTGAAATGAATATTGACTTTGTTCGATTTGTTTGATGCGTACAACGCTCCTTCCACCAAATGCTCCTGCATGGGTGTGCGTTTCTCAGTGAGGTAGGAGTGGAAACGCAACAAACCTTTGGGTAGTGCCCCGTAGTTCAAGCCGTTTTCTAATAGCAGATTTGCTACGATGGGTTTGTATTGTTTGGCGGCAATTAATTCGCCTATAGATAGCCCGTTGTTTTTGATGCATACATCATTCAACTCATTGTAGAAAGCAAATTTCTCAATATCGTCGAAGAACTTATTTTCGAATGTATTACCGGGTTCGTTTTTGTCGCTTTCCAAAAATTCGAAAAGATCTTTGAACATGCGGCTGGCTGCTCCCGATGCCGGAACAAATTTAATAATGGTAGCGTCCGTTTGCAGGTATTCATTCCATTGATTCAGTATTCTGGGTAGTTCGTCTCCTGTTACTTGTACAATTCCTTTCTTTGGCTCGGCTGCACTTTTAATTTCCAGATAGGGAAATCCGGTTACAAATGCATGGAGTTGCTCTTCAATTTGATTGATTGAAATACCGCGGTTCTGCAGTATCATATTGTCAGAAGGGTTCAGCATAATATTGTTGTTTTTGATGTTTGGTTTCGCAGGCAAAAGTACAAAATTATGCTAGAACATTTTAATCAAAATGCTTTTCCGATGAAGAATTTCATATCGTGGGAATCATATAAGTAGTAGAAAAAATATAATGTTGTATTTAATCAATCACATAGTAGCACTTAGTGACATAGATACACATAGTTGTTTTAAGAATACATATGGAACATCCCGACTATCGGGAGAAAACATAGTTAACAGCTATGTGGTTCTATGTCTACTCAAAATCAAGTTTTTATTTTTCCAGAAGCCACAATTTTATAACTATGTGGCTCTATGTCACTAAGTGCTACTATGTGGTTGAATCCTCTTTTAGGGATTACGACATTTAATTATTGCAATTACTTAAATTGAAGAGTTGGTATATTCGCTTCAATTAATCAAATTATTACAAGTCGGGGCAACTAATCGAGTGAATTCACTCAAAATCAGTTTGATGTTCTAAAAAGAGCTAACTTTATTCTTATTTGGATAGTTATCTCAGCAAAAAGGGGTAATTTTGCACTTTAATCATTCAAATAATAATTTTAATATTTCTGAAGTGAAAAAACTAAACATTATCTTGTCAATAGCGTGTATTGCGTTATTTTTTTCATCTTGCAAAACAATGCAAATAGAAAAGCCGAATGAATCTTATTTGCCTTCTAGTCTTTCTCCTACATTATCAGAGTTGCCTTTGCAAGTTGAGTTGGATGTAAAAAAACTGGAAGCCTCAATTAACAAAAAGATGAATGGACTTATTTTTGATGGTTCAAATTTGTCTAATAAAGATTTGGCGGTTAAAGTGTGGAAAGCACAAAACTTTACTTTCACTATTAATAATAACGTGATTGAATACAGGGTGCCGCTTAAAGTTTGGTCGCGGTTTGCATGGAAAGTAGAAAAGTTCGGTTTGACTGTTGGAGATAAGTATGAAGCTACCGGAAGCATAGCTTTGACTTATAAAACATCTATCAGCTTTGATAAAAACTGGAAACTAGTCTCCAAAACAATTGGTTCTGGTTACGAATGGATTGAGAAGCCAAAACTCAATGTAATAGGTGTCAATGTGCCGGTCACTCCAATCGCAAGTCTCGCATTAACGCAATGCGATAAATTGATATCAGCTCAAATCGACAAGACGTTGGCCGAATCAATAGATTTGAAAAAGTATATAACCCAAGCCTGGACTGAAGTTCAAAAACCAAGGCAAGTAAGCACTGAAAATAACCTTTGGATTCACATTGCACCGAAAGATGTTTACGTGTCACCTTTTACTACCACCGGAAATAAACTAAATCTGGCTGTGGCACTTTATGGTCAAATTGAATCATTCATGGGAGCGCAACCAACAGCTGGTGCACCTGTTGCATTGCCGCCATTTAAATATGTAAATAAGCCGGCTCAACAATTTAATTTAAATATTGGCGGTGATGTCACTTTCGATAAAATTTCAGAAATGGCAAAAAAACAATTACTGAACAAAACATTCTCGGAAGGCGCTAAGACAATTACGATAACTGACCTGTCTATTTTTGGAAGTGAAGGTAAAGCTGTCTTTGTGGCTGATGTAATTGGTTCGTTCAAAGGAAGAGTTTACTTTACCGGAAACATGATTTATAATTCAGAAAAAGTAGCAATGGAAATCACAGAACCACAATTCAGTGTAAAAACTTCAAATGTGCTAGTAAAATCTGCAGGTTGGTTGTTGCACGGCATGATCCTGAAGAAGTTGACACCATATTTGACTTACCCTGTTAAGGATAATTTAGAAACGATGAAAACTCAGGTAAATCAAATGATTAGCAACTATAAGATAATGGATGGCGTGTCACTTCAAGGAAAATTAAATAGTTTGAGCGTTACAAGTTTAAGCTTAGTGCCGGGTGCAGTTCGTATTCAAGCTAATGTAAAAGGGAATGTAGCTTTGAAAGTTCAGGAATTGAAATTTTAGCAAAAAGACATATAATGAAAAAGTCTCATAAGTTCACTTATGGGGCTTTTTTGTTATATTCAGCTAGATAAAGAAATAACCCGTAGTGTATTTTTTACCAATCACACCTTTTCGGTTCTAACTACCCTCATGTGCTTTAAGACTGAAAATCATAAAGCGTCAGGAATTTAGCACCTCCAAATTATGTATTTTAGAAAGCCTGCCTAATTATTCCGGAGTAGATATACCCCTGATATTCTTCCCTCTGACGAGTTTGACTGTCGCTATGTAAACTTTGAAGATTTCCACCGCTAGATCCCTGATCAAAACTGGTTTGTTCTATTTCTTGGGTTTAATGAGATTTAGGTCTGATATTGATTTAAATGTTTTTTGAACTTTCGGTCTTTAGAATCATTATAAATAAGTATCTTTGCTATTCAATATCTAGTGAGCTAATTGATTACTAATTATCGCATTTAAACTTGAATTTGCACTAAGCTTCAGCGTATTCAATGGTACTAGAATTCTGACTTTAAAATCATTTTGTCAATTACAAAGAACTTTAAGCAATATATATGCAAAAGCAACAAAAATTTTCGGAATACAGAAGAATGAGCGACCTGATTAACGAAAACCATTCTTTACTACTAGTTATCAGTCGCTTTGGTTTATCACTGGGGTTTGGTGATCAAACAGTAAAGGAAGTTTGTGAAACAAATGGAGTTGATACTAAGACTTTTTTAGCTGTTGTGAATTTCATTTCTGAAGGCAATTTTGAAGTAGATCACGCTTACGAAGACATTTCTATTGTTTCGGTAATTGAGTATTTAAAGAATGCGCATAGTTATTTTTTAGATTTCAAACTACCAATTATACGCCGAAAATTAATTGAATCGGTTAGTAATCAAAACGAAAACATTCCATACGAAACAATTTTCCTCCAGTTTTTTGACGAATATTTTTTGGAAGTGAAGAAGCACATGGAATATGAAGATAAAGTAGTTTTTCGCTATGCTCTTAAAGTTTTGAAGGGAGAAATAGATCCGCATTACAGCATCTCGGTTTTTCAGGATCGTCACAACGAAATAGATTCGAAACTGGTAGAGCTAAAAAATATACTTATAAAATATTATCCCGCCAAAGGCAACAACCATTTACTGACTGAAGTTTTGTTCGATATTTTTTCGTGCGAAATCGATTTAGCCAGTCATAATCAGGTGGAAGATTATTTGTTTATTCCGGCTATAGAGGTACTTGAACGTAAAAACAAATCCGCAAAATGAATAATGATCAACTCAAAATCGCAATTGTTGAGCCTTCGGTTATTATCAGAAGTGGAATTACCGTTGTGCTGAAACGAATTCCCGGCTATCGGATTCAGCCTATTGAAATTATTTCAGTCGATTCTATGAATCATTATTTAAATATCCACAAACCAGACATCCTAATTATTAACCCGTCATTTTGGGGCTATTTTGATATTTCAAAGATTAAAACAGAGACTTCAAATACAAAGCTAAAATGCCTGGCTTTGGTCTATTCGGCTATTGATGAAAGTTTGTTGCGCAATTATGATAACACAATAAGTATTTATGATTCGGTAGAACAACTAAAAGAGAAGTTGGACAAAATACTCGATTCGCCTGTGTTAGAAAATTCAGAAGAGCAAAACACATTAAGTGTGCGTGAAAAAGAAATAATTACCTGTGTTGTGAAGGGACTTACAAATAAAGAAATTGCGCAGGCTTTATTTCTTTCAGCACATACAGTAATTTCGCATCGACGGAACATTGCCCGGAAATTGGAAATTCACAGCACAGCTGGTCTTACTATTTATGCGATTATGAATAAATTGATTGAAATAGATGAAATTAAAAGAGACACTCAGATTTAATGTCAACACATCTCAACTGTAAATCAAATGGTTGAGTTCCGCTTGAGAAAACTATTGCCAGTGATATCCCTAATTGTAGTTACTGATATTATGAAGAATCATTATAAATAGGGATATAGGAGTTGGTTTTGCTGATGTACTTTTGTCACAAAGTAATCAACCAATTAGTCCGGAATGAAATTAGTGTACAGATCAGCATTTACAATGGCTTTAGCTATTTCGATAACAAACATAATTAATGTTCAGGCAGGTGATGTAAAAGAAAAATCACCATTCTCGTTTTCGGCATCATATACGGGTGATGTGGTAAGTAACTTTAGTGGTGGCATTAAAACAGGAACAGTCTATTTGGGGTTGGCTAATATGAAAGGGGATTTTAATACTGAAACAGCTAAGTGGTGGAAAGGTGGCGAAGCGTTCGTGAACATTGGGAATACCCATGGTGGTGAACCAACAGCCAAATTAATTGGAGATTTTCAGGGAATTTCTAACATTGAAGCAGGAAACCTTACATTTTTATATGAGCTTTGGTACAAACAAAGTTTAGGAAACGTTAGTCTGACATTGGGTTTGCAGGATTTAAATGCAAACTTTGCTGTGAATGAAAATGGAAATTTGTTTGCAAATAGCTCGTTTGGAATTCACTCCAGTATTGCTGATAATATTCCTTCCCCTATATTTCCATTAACTGCTTTGGGAGTAAATTTTCAATGGAATATCTCTGATTCGTTTGAGTGGCAAGCTGCTATTTTTGACGGCACACCTGACGATTTTGAAAATAATCCGTACAATACTGATTGGAAGTTGAGTCGGGATCAAGGTTTTTTGGCAGTAACTGAATTTCAGGTAAAAAAAAGCCTACTGAACGGAAAATCGGGTTATTATAAGTTTGGAATTTATTATCATCAGCATAACGATACAATTGATGCAGTTCAAAAAAACGGCGGTTTTTATTTTGTTGGAGATCAACAAATAACAAATAAATTATCTGTTTTCTCACAAATAGGTTTAAGTCCGAAGAGTATAAATAGAAATGATCTTTATTATAGCGTGGGATTTAATTACAAAGGTCTATTGGATAAACGGCAGGATGATCAATTCGGAATTGCTGTAGCTCATGCCGGAATTCATGAAAGTGTAATTGACAGTGAGACTACTATTGAGATGGCTTATCAATATCAAGTTAATAAGAATATCTATATTAAACCTGATATTCAATATATTATTAATCCGGCAGGAACAAGCGAAAAGCTGGATAATGCCTTGGTTGGATTTGTCCGTTTCGGAGTACAATTTTAGATATAAGTAGAAAAAATATAATGTCGTATTTAATCAACCACATAGTAACACTTAGTAACACTTAGTAACATAGATACAGATAGCCGCTTTAAGAATACATAGGAAACATAG
>DATFAW010000404.1:0-10868 GCA_035254165.1 Paludibacter sp. | reverse complement strand
AAGTTGTTCTAATGTTATTGGTTGATAATCATGCTTCTTTATATATAATAACTGCTTTTCAAAAACATCGACTTTTACTGTAAGCTTATCACTATTAGAGTCACTTAACTTATGGTACATAAGTACCCTAAAACCATGTTTTGACTGCTGAAAAACACAGACAACTAAGAGCAAAGCTAAAGAGGATACAATAGCAATCATAGGCAATTTGATAATGATTTTGCAAAAGTTATGATAAGACTTATAATCACAGAAAACATTTACAAATATAATTCAACTAATTAAACCAGCAAGCTTCAATTATAATATATGAACTGAAAAAGCTCAACGTAGTTTTATATCTCAGTAAAAAAACGTAATTTTGCGCCACCTAAAAAAAGGTCCTGTAGTTCAATGGATAGAACAAGTGTTTCCTAAACACTAGATCCGGGTTCGATTCCCGGCGGGACTACCAATAAATAGCTATCAACTAAACTCATAAATACTATTTCTATTTTTGGGTGAGGATATTGGTAAGAATAGATTTCTTTTGACACCTCATTTTGTGCAAAAATAGCAAAAAATAAACCAGCAAACAAACTTCAAATTCTTTCGATCAAGCAGTTATTTTTACAAATTCAAAATTAAATCATTGCTTTTGTAACACTTTTCGACAGTTCCCTGAAGTTAGTTAAACACAGCTACAGGAACTTCATATTTGCAGCTAAATTCATTGCCATCCATTGATAGTACATAAAAAATGTTATTTCTCTACAAACGTATGACTCCTACAAAGTCAAAAGGCACCAAATTATTCATTGTCTAATAAGTCAAGACGTCTATATCAATATATTATCAACTATGGCTTACAAACTTATTGTTTCTCACAATTCCGGTTTCGCTAGATTCCGCTCTTTCCGTTATTTATTTTCACTAATAGGCGTGTTGGCTCTACTGCTCAGTTCATGCTCTACATTGAAATTGACTAATTCCCATTCAACCATGAAATGGGTGGGTACATGGAGTACTGCACCACAGCTTGTAGAACCTGGCAATGTACCTCCTGCCCCTGGATTGCCCGGCAATTCATTGCGACAAATAGTTCGCGTTTCAATTGGTGGAGACAGTTTGCGCATGCGGTTCTCAAATATATTCAGCAGCAGCTCCATTACACTGAAAGCAGTGAAAATTGCGGTATCAACTGGTGGAAATACGATTGATGCTGCAACAAGTAAAGAATTGAAGTTTAGTGGAAAAACGGAAGTGACAATGAACTCGGGTGCTATGATTACCTCAGATCCAATTTCATTCAATTTAAAATCAAGAATGGATCTGGCAATTACCATTTACTTTGGTGAAACATGTCCGAACATAACCGGTCATCCAGGCTCGCGTACTACTTCTTACCTGCTTGCCGGCAATACTACTTCGAACAACGATTTTACAGGCTCTATTCCTACAGATCATTGGTATATCATCAATGGAATTGAGGTAGAAGCACCTAAATCCGGTGCTGCTGTGGCTATTTTGGGTAACTCCATTACTGATGGACGTGGTTCAGGCACCAACAAGCAAAACCGTTGGCCGGATATATTGTCCGAACGCCTTCTAAAAAATGCAGGCACACAGCAAGTGGGCGTCCTCAATCTGGGCATTGGCGGCAACTGTGTCCTTAAGAATTGTCTTGGCCCTTCCGGTGTTAGCCGCTTCAGCAGAGACATCCTAAAACAACAGGGAATCCGTTGGTTTATCATTGCCGAAGGGATTAATGATATTGGTCAGATTCCCGACCTGGCTACTGCCGATCAGGTTGCTAAAGATTTGATTGCAGCTTACAAACAAATGATTATTGATGCGCATGCTCAGGGCGTCAAGGTTTACGGCGCTACCATTATGCCTTTCAAAAAATCATTCTATGATGCCGACTATCGTCAGACCGCCCGAAATACGGTCAATGAATGGATTCGCAACAGCGGCAACTTCGATGCAGTTATTGATTTTGACAAAGCGATGCGTGACCCGAATGATACGCTGACCATTTTGCCTACTGTTCATTCCGGTGATTTTCTTCATCCTAACGAAGCAGGATACAAACTGATGGGCGAGACGGTTGACCTGAAATTGTTCGAATGACATTTCCTATGATCAAAAACACAGCAGATGAGCACATAAATATGTTGTTTTTAAACAAAATGAGTCAAAAATAAGTTGTCAACTGGCAGGACTATATCTCAATTATTAACTGGTAATTTAATCAGTCCGTCTTTCATTTCTATCACCCGATCCGACAACGCTGCTAATTCCTTATCGTGCGTTACAATCACCACAGTGAGGCCAAATCTATCGCGCAAATCGAACAGCAACCGATGCAATTCTTCTTTATTTTTGGAGTCCAGACTTCCCGAAGGTTCGTCGGCAAGAATCAGTGAAGGGTCATTTATCAAGGCACGAGCCACAGCTACCCGCTGTTTTTCACCACCCGAAAGTTCCGATGGTTTATGTGCCATGCGGTCGGAAAGTTGGAGATAAGCCAATATCTCTTTAGCCTTCTGAGTCATTTTCTTATTGTCTTTGCGGGCAATGAGAGCCGGAATCATCACGTTTTCCAAGGCAGTAAATTCAGGCAACAGTTGATGAAACTGAAAGATAAAACCAATATGTTTGTTTCTGAAAGCAGCTAATTCTTTTTCGCTCAACTTACTGAAATCAATCCCATCAACCAGTACTTCACCGGCATTGGGTTTATCGAGTGTTCCAAGGATTTGAAGTAATGTTGTTTTTCCAGCACCACTTGGACCTACAATGGAAACAATTTCACCTTTAGTTACAGACAGATCAACGCCTTTGAGCACTTCCAACTCACCAAAACTCTTGTGTATATTTTTTGCATTTATCATAAACTAGTTACGAGTTACGAGTTACAAGTTACGAGAACAAACTCCATAAAGTGCCACTCAAAATCCAATATTATAATTTTCATGCAAAGTTATTCGTTTCAGACAATAAACTATTATTTCTTGCTCAGAAAAAATGTACCTTTGTACTGTTATCGACTATAAATAATTTACTTTTTCATAAATTAATGTTTTCAGACGCTGAGTTAGGAATTATCGAATTCGTCCGCAACGAGCGGTCGAAACATATTCGTGTACGGATATTGAATTCCGGTTTGAAGGTGACCCTACCACCACAAGCAACTGAAAATGATGCAATGAAATTTATCAATTCCATTCGCGCTAAACTCATTCAGAAGCAAGAAAAACTAGAGACGGGCTTGCAGAAAAGCAATATCCTGATTGATGAAAACTCCAAACTGCAAACGCTTACTTTTGTTGTTGAAGCAAAATCGAGCATAAGAAAGAATATCTATTTTGCATTAAAAAGCAGTGTTTTGACTATCGATTTTCCTGTTGGAACAGATTGTACAACTACCGAAACACAACAGTATTTCTGGAACGGAATCAGTTATTTCCTCCGCAAAGAAGCCAAACGGCTTTTACCTGACCGCACAAAACAATTAGCAGACAAACATGGGTTCAAGTTCTCGGAAGTAAAAATTCAATCGAGCAAAACCCGTTGGGGAAGTTGCTCAAGCACAAAAAGCATCAACCTTTCGCTTTTCTTGATGTTGCTTCCGGCTCATTTGATTGACTATGTGATTCTGCATGAACTCTGTCACACCCGGGAGATGAACCACGGCGACAAATTCTGGGCCTGGATGGACAAAGTAACCGACGGAAAAAGCAAAGGATTAAGAGCAGAATTAAAGAAATATCATATGCCTCAATAACGATATTCGCTTCGCTGATATTAACTCACTTCGTTCGTGATATTAGCCCTTTGGGCGATATTAGCCTTCGGCGTTATTGATTGATATTTGCTCCCTTCGGTCGCGTTATTGTCCTAACAACTAATATCGCGAAGCAAATATCAGGAACGAAGTGAGTTAATATCGGCGAAGCCAACTAACATGAAATAATATGAACTGGAACCAACTTTTATCTACCAAACGCTTCGGACAAGAGGCTTATCACGCCAAACGGGATGACGACCGCAGCGAATTTCAGCGCGATTACGACCGGTTGATATTCTCGGCACCATTCCGCAGGTTACAAAATAAAACGCAAGTCTTTCCACTACCGGGAAGTGTATTTGTGCATAATCGACTTACACATAGTTTGGAAGTAGCCTGTGTAGGCCGTTCGTTGGGAGTGAATGTGGCGCATAAACTGAAGTCGAAAAAACAGATTGAGACACCCTACCTGGAGGAAATCGGTTCGATCGTTTCGGCTGCTTGCCTGGCTCACGATTTGGGCAATCCACCTTTTGGCCATTCGGGCGAAACAGCCATTGCCACCTATTTCTCCGAAGGCAACGGACAACACTTGAAAGCTGAAATGACCGACGAAGAATGGAAAGACATTATTTGTTTCGAAGGAAATGCCAATGCTTTACGGTTGCTGACTCATCAGTTCAACGGCCGCCGTCCCGGTGGATTTGTATTGACTTACAGTACGCTGGCCGCCATAGTAAAGTACCCATACGCATCCATTTATTCCGATCCGAAAAAACAAAAGTTCGGGTTCTTCAATTCCGAAAAAGCCGATTATGAAAAGATAGCAGCCGAGCTGGGTATTCCCCGTTCGCCCGGACATCCAAATCGTTACGCCCGGCATCCACTCGTTTATCTGATAGAAGCTGCCGACGATATTTGCTATCAAATCATGGATATCGAAGATGCACATAAGTTGAAAATCCTGACTTCGGACGAAACAAAAGAATTGTTCCTGAACTTTTTCGATGCAGAGCGAAAGGTTCGCCGACAAGAAACCATGCTTATGGTTACCGATATCAATGAGCAAATTTCCTACCTGCGTTCGTCGGTTATCGGGCAGCTGATAGAAGAATGTTCGGCCGTCTTTGCCGAAAATGAGGAAGCCATTCTGAATGGAACTTTCACCCTGTCGTTAATCAAGCAATTGCCACCACAATCGGCCGAAGCATATAAAAAATGCGAAAAAATGGCTCTTGCTAAAATATATCGCTCGTCTGAAGTGTTAGATATTGAACTGGCGGGCTACAAGATTATTCTTACCCTGTTGGAACATTTGGTTACGGCTGTGCTAAACCCTAAAAAAGCTTATTCAAAGCAATTGTTGCTGCGCATCCCCGAACAATATGAAACTAACAGCCCGACGGTTTATGGTAAAATCATGGCGGTATTAGATTATATTTCCGGCATGACTGATATATATGCATTGGATTTATACAGAAAAATTACCGGCATGAGTATACCTACTTTATGAGAACTGAATTATAAACTAATTTAATTTCAGGATTATGAAAGAGGATAAAGAATATGACGAAAGCCCGGAAATACCGGAATGGTTATTATCCGGAGTGTTGTCAGTGAATGATATTATAGATATAATCATTGACAATTCCAATTACGATCGGGATACGGTGAAAAAGGCGATGCTGGAGTTTCAGAAAACCCTGTATGAAAAACTAAAAGAGGGCTATTCGGTAAAATCAGCATTCGGTACTTTCTACCCACACTTTGAAAAAGTGAACCCCGTTACCGGGAATAAAGAATTCAGTGTGGAATTCGTCCCGACTAAAGAGATGCTCACAAAAATTGAAAAACGAAAATTGCAAAAACTGAACAACATCTCGTTGAACTAAGTATTTTTTTCAATAAACAATCTAGCGGAAGTTCAATAACAGCTGTTGAAACTACAAAAGCATGTTGCGCTATTATAACGCAACATGCTTTATTTGCATATAAACGTTGAGTTATTGCAACGCCATATTATTTCAACCAAAAACCACATTGAGTTTCTTCAACGCAACATATAGTTATCGCAACAATAGTTGATTTTTGAATAAAAAAGGGTGAAAACACCCGGTTTAGTCATCAAATCATGCTGTAGAATATAGAAATCCGATTGATTATTACAGGACAATAGGCTAATTTTGAATTGAAAAAACAAAAGATAAAAGCCATGGCAAAGAAATCAATTCGAAAATCGCTCAGCACTATTCTGCAAAGCGGCTCTATCCTTTCGGCAAACATAAAACTAAATGCCGCAACAATCAATCGATATGGAATTGACGTGGATACATTCACTATAGCAATGGATGCAGATCTCAAGAAGGCCGACGAGCTGGACAGAAAGCAGAAACGACTCATTGCCGAGCAAAAAGCAAACACGCTGGAACTAAACGAAGTGTTGGCTAAAATAGAGAAGGACTATGCGCTGGCAAAAAAGACGGTAAAACTGGCCGAACCGCAAGCCATGTGGACAAGTTATGGCATTCACGATAAAAAATAAAAATGGCTATCCGCAAAGCGTCTTAAATAAATAGAGATAGTCCATCTAAGTCGGGTTTCGCGATTTCCAAATCGCGGTCAAATAATAATTATCGAGATTTGGAAATCTCGAAACCCACTTCCATTTATTTTGATCAATATCCTACCGTTTGAGCCAGGATAAATTTACATCCCGAAGCCAGTCCCATCGTTTTAAGCAGTTCAGCTTCCTGCGCATCGGCCCGTACCACAGTTCTCAAACCTTCAGAAGCACAATACAAATACACATTTTGTCCGCAATATCCCGAGTCCATCACTGCTCCCTGAAAATCATCCTTTACATTGCGAGCTTTAGCTATGAAAAGCAGGTTGAGCGGAGCATTGTCCACAAAAGTTTGTTTTCCAGCCAGACTGCGGAAATCACCCTTTACAACCGGTTCCAATTGATGTTCCTGCGGATTATAAAAATAAATTCCATTAGCCAGCACAGCATAAGTTTGCAATGGATAATAAGCCATGGCCGAAGGTACTGTGCGTTTTCCGTTAGCACGATTTATACCATTAGCTACCCAAAGCACTTCCGACAAATGTTTAAGAGAAAGATTTCGTGAATCGAATTCCCGATCGGTTTTACGACGTGAGATGGTTTGCATAAGCGGTTTACCACCCAAGGTATCGGGAGCCAATAATTTGATGGTGTCAAATGTGGTCAAAATCATTGGAGCGTTTGTCTGCTTTGCTTTTGTGGTTTGAGCCGAAGCAAAAGTAGTAACAAGCAATGCAATTGCAAATAATAACTGTTTCATGACTGAATTTTAATTAATGATTTCTTAAACCGCAAACTTACAACTTTTTCATGTATTTTTGTGTTGTAATGACTTATAATCTTTAAGTAAAGACTGTCTAAAAAGTGGACTGAACGCAAATTACGCAAAAGAGCACAAATCCTCGCAAATAAATAAGATATTTTTTTCAAGACAATAAGACAATAGTCTATTTGTGTAAATTTGTGGATTCTGTGTAATTTGCTTTCAATGATTGATTTTCAGGACACCATCCCACATACAACATAACGAAACAATAAAATGAGCTACATTCCCGCCAAACCAAACACTCTCGGATTAATCCAGTTAACTGACATCGACTTACGCGAAATAGTGCCCTTTATCGACTGGGGATTTTTCTTTATGGCCTGGCGCATGTCCGGCAAATACGAAGGCATCGAAACCGTACACGATTGCCTCTCGTGCAAAACGACCTGGTTGCAGCAATTTCCCGCAGCCGATCGCGCAAAAGCAGAAGAAGCATTGAAACTTTTTAAAGATGCACAGGAAATGCTACGTCATATGCTCAACGAGAAAATAGTATCGGTCAATGCCAGTTTTGGTGTTTTCCAAGGTTATGCCTTGGACGATGATATTTTTATTGAAAATAATGGTGACACCGTAACGCTCCCCATGCTACGTCAGCAACACCCTGCCACCGATGGTTTCTGCTATTCGCTGGCCGATTTTGTAGCTCCCGAAAACGATTATGTAGGTGTATTTGCCACTACTATTCAGGGCGTGGAAGCTTATGCCGAAACATTTGAGAAAGGCGATGACGTGTATCATTCCATTTTGGCCAAAACGCTATCCGACCGGCTGGCCGAAGCTGCTGCCGAATGGCTTCACTACAAAGTACGACGCGAATATTGGGGCTATGCATCCGATGAAGATCTGTCGGTAAAAGACATGCTCAAAACAAAGTACAGCGGCATCCGCCCGGCAGTGGGTTACCCTTCCCTACCCGACCAATCTATCATTTTTGAGCTGGAATCTATCTTGAAATTCAGCGAAATCGGCATTCAACTCACCGAAAATGGTGCTATGTTTCCCAATGCTTCAGTGTGCGGTCTGTATTTTGCCCATCCGCAGTCTAAGTACTTCATGATAGGTAAAATTGACGAAAACCAGTTCGAGGATTATGCCCGACGATGTGGAAAATCACCCGAAGTTTTACGAAAATGGATGGCGGCTAATCTTTAGCCAATGAAAAATGAAAGAATTCAACTTCATTTTTAGTACCTTTGCGAGCTAAGTTGATAATTATTAATTGTTCATTATTAATTGATTTAAATGCGCATCGATATCATTTCCGCCGTACCTGAATTACTTGACAGTCCGCTGAACTACTCCATCGTAAAACGAGCCAAAGAAAAAGGGTTGGTAGAAATTCACGTGCACAACCTGCGCGAATATGCCACCAACAAACACCGTCGTGTCGACGATTATGCCTTTGGATTCAGTGCCGGCATGGTATTGCAAATCGAACCGATCGACCGCATTATCAGCCAGCTAAAAAGTGAGCGCGATTATGACGAAGTGATTTATACTTCGCCCGACGGTGAGCGTTTCGACCAGAAAATGGCCAATCGTCTTTCGATGTCCGGCAATTTGATTATTCTTTGCGGACATTATAAAGGTATCGATCATCGTATACGCGAACATCTGATTACAAAAGAAATTACTGTAGGCGATTTTGTGCTTACCGGTGGTGAATTACCGGCTGCTATTATGACCGACGCTATTGTACGTCTTATCCCCGGAGCTATTGGCGATGAACAGTCAGCCCTATCCGATTCGTTTCAGGACAATCTGCTTGCACCGCCTGTTTACACGCGTCCGGCAGAATACAAAGGCTGGAAGGTCCCCGACATTTTACTCTCGGGACATCAGGCCAAAGTGGATGAATGGAATCATCAACAATCGGTGGAACGCACAAAGCGCTTGAGACCGGATCTATTGAAAGAGTAAACCCCTGAATCCCCTAAAGGGGACTTTGATAAGTGTGAATTATAGAATTAGCTAACTAAAACTCCCCTTTAGGGGCTGGGGGTCATTGGGATATGTTATATTACATTGGAATAATCAACTTACTCAGTGGGGTTATTTTTGCTTTTGATAAACAAGCTGCAATAAAAGGTCGACGCAGAGTACCCGAGCGAACCTTGCATTCACTGGAAGCTTTGGGTGGAGTAATTGCAAACCTGTTGCTTATGTATACGCTTCACCACAAAAACCGCAAGTTTAGTTACTGGATTTGGACGTGGTTGGTGCTGATTGGGTGGGTGGCGATTGGTTCGATGGTGATAATGTAAGTATAGTATCTCCGGCTGATTAAATTTGTCTATTTCAAACAAAACACTTACCTTTGGCGTTAGTAATTTAAATCACTAATATGATTATTTCCTTTGGATCAAAAGATACTGAAAAGATATGGGAAGGAGAGCGAGTAAAACGCATCCCAGCTGAAATTCAACAAACTGGACGGAGGAAACTAAGAATGCTGAACAATTCACAATCAATTCTTGATTTGAAAATTCCACTATCAAACCGCTTAGAAAAACTTTCCGGAAAATTATCGGAGTTTTACAGTATTCGGATTAATGATCAATGGAGAATCGTTTTCAAATGGGATAATAATCATGCATTAGAGGTTGAAATTATTGATTATCATTAAAATTCAAGTAAAATGGACAAATTACCAAACATACACCCCGGCGAAATATTAAATGAAGAATTCCTCATTCCAATGGAAATCTCCGCCTATAAATTGTCGAAAGATTTGGAAATACCTCAAACACGTATTTCTCAAATCATCAAAGGAAAGCGAAGAATTACTGCAGATACGGCATTGAGACTAAGCTCATACTTTGGAAACTCAGCCAAGTTTTGGCTTGGTTTGCAAGATGACTTTGATATCGAAGAAGAGAATTCAACTCAAACCGTTATTTTTGACAGAATCAGAAGTCGAAAATCAATAAAATCAGCGATTTAAACAAAACTCATATCCTACATTCACTTTCACATGACAAAAATTAAAGTAGGCGTAATAGGCGGCGCAGGTTATACTGCCGGCGAATTATTGCGCATTTTGATTCATCACCCGGCGGTGGAAATCGTATTTGTAAACAGTAGCAGCAATGCCGGCAACCCGATTGCCGACATTCACAGCGGCTTGATAGGCGAAACCAATTTAGTATTTACATCCGAATTACCTTTTGGTGAAGTGGATGCGTTGTTTCTGTGCTCTGCACATGGCGATAGCAAAAAGTTTATGGACAACAACGAAGTTCCGGCTTCAATTAAGATTATTGACCTGTCTACCGACTACCGCGCTAAAAGCCCGAACCACAATTTTGTGTACGGTTTACCCGAACTGAATCGCGAAGAAATTCGTACGGCAACGCGTATTGCTAATCCGGGTTGTTTTGCCACAGCTATTCAGTTAGCTTTATTCCCATTGGCTGCTGCAGGTTTACTTACCGATGAAATTCACGTGAATGCCATTACCGGTTCTACCGGCGCTGGCGTAAAACCTTCGGACACATCGCATTTCAGTTGGCGAAATAATAATATCTCTATTTACAAACCTTTTGGTCACCAGCATTTAGGCGAAATAGGCCAGTCGCTTCGCCAATTGCAAGCCGGTTTCGATAAAGCGGTGAATTTTATTCCCGTTCGTGGAAACTTCGCGCGTGGCATTTATGCAACCGTCTATACAAAATGCTCATTGAACCTGGAAGATGCAAAGA
>DATFAW010000403.1:0-5016 GCA_035254165.1 Paludibacter sp. | reverse complement strand
AATTTTTAAAATTGCTTTGCTGGTTATCTTAGCCGTAGCTGTACTTTGGACATTCTGGTTTTTGTGGCAAAAGTCTCGCCCTAAAGTGAAAAAATATGAAATTGAAGCAGTTTCAGTTGGTAATGTTGACAAAAAAACGGTGGCAACCGGAAAAGTTGATCCAAGAAATGAAATCTTGATTAAACCACAAATGTCAGGTATTATTGCTGCTGTGTACAAAGAAGCTGGTGATATAGTGAAAGCAGGTGATGTGATTGCTAAGATTAAAGTGATACCGGATATGGTGAGCTTAAATAGCGCTGAATCCAGAGTTTCGCGTGCGCAGATTTCATTTGATCAAAGTAAAAAGAATTATGACCGTGATTCCAAGCTATTTGCAGATAAAGTAATATCGAAAGAAGAGTTTGAAAAAACGCAGTTGCAATACCATAGCGACAGAGAAGAATTGAAAGCGGCTAAAGATAATCTGAGCCTGACTCGCGATGGAATCAGTACCAATAGTGCAGCTATCAGCAATACGCTGGTTCGCTCAACGATTAATGGAACTATCCTGGACGTGCCTGTCAAAGTGGGTAACTCAGTTATTCAATCGAATAATTTTAATGATGGAACTACCATTGCTACCGTCGCTAATATGAGTGATATGCTTTTTGTTGGAAAACTGGACGAAACCGAAGTGGGCAGAATTAAAGTGGGTATGCCTATGGATATTACCATTGGTGCTTTGCAGGATCAAAAGCTGATAGCCAAGTTGGAATATGTTTCACCTAAAGGCAAAGAAGAGAATGGTGCCATTATGTTCGAAATGAAAGCGGCAGTCAAGGTTCCAAAAGATGTATTTATTCGTGCAGGCTATAGTGCTAATGCCGAGATAGTTTTTTCAAAGTCCGATCATGTTGTTACGATACCTGAAAGTTGTATTGAATTTGGTGGTGATACGGCTTTTGTTTATGTGCTGAAAACCAAAGAGCCACAAGCATTTGTAAAGAAAAAGGTTAAAGTTGGATTATCTGATGGTGTGAAGATTGAAGTTAAGAGTGGTTTGACAGTCAAAGACAAAATTCGTGGTGCTGAAATTTTGGAAAAGAAGCCGGAACCTAAAAAAGATGAAAAGAAGTAATTGATTGATATTTGCCTACGGCGATATCTGCTCTGCGATATTAATTAATGAAATTCGTAATAATTCGAGTAATTTGTATTAAAAATGAAGACAAAAATATATATGATTATGGGTGCGTTACTGGTAACCCTGCTTGCCAACGCGCAAAAGCCCTGGACGTTACAACAATGTGTTGACACAGCATTGACAAATAACCGCAATGTAAAGCAACAGGCATTGTCCAAAAAGAACAAGGAGATTGCATACGACCAAGCCAGAAAAAATCTGTTACCAAATCTGAGTGGAACAGCAAACCAAAACTGGTATTTTGGTCGATCACTGAATGTTGACAATACATATCAGAGTACAAATTCTTCTCAGTCTTCATTTGGATTGTCGACTGGTGTGACTTTGTTTGATGGTATGAAAATGAAATACAATATCGATGCAAGCAAAGCCGATATGTATGCTGCAGAAGCTGATTTGCAAAAAATAAAGCAAGATATTACAGTGAATGTTGCTGCCGGTTTCTTACAGATATTGTTGAACAAGGAATTATTGCAAATTTCAAAAGATCAACTTGAGTTGACAAAAAGTAAAATAGAACAACGCAAAGCTCTGGTAGCTGCAGGAAAGATGGCAGAGGGCGAGATGTATGATCTTATAGCGCAGCAATCGAAGGAGGAACTGAGCAAAGTGCAAGCTCAAAATACGTTGAACCTTTCGTTGCTTGATTTAGCTCAATACATGGAGATTGATCATTTCGAAAATCTTGATATTGTAGCTCCCGAAAATTTATCGGAATCGGATTTACACTTTTTATCGGCGGATGAGGTTTTTGAAACTGCTCTGACACACCGCCCCGAAATTAAAGGAGCTGAATTCCGACTAAAAAGCAGTGAATATAACGTTTTGATTGCTAAAGGGAATTACTATCCTACATTAACTTTGGGTGCGAACTATGGTACTAATTACTATAATGTTTCTAATGTAGCTAATAAAAGTTTTAGTCAACAAATTAAAGATAATAAGAGTACATCGATTGGACTGAACCTTCAAATCCCGATTTTCAATAAGTTTGCTACACGCAATAATGTTCGTTCTGCACAACTTGGAGTAAAGAGCAGTACAATTGCTGTAGATAATGCAAAAATTGAATTGAAAAAATCTATACAGCAAGCTTATTATAATGCATTAGGAGCTAAAAGTCGTTGGGAGGCATCTCAAAAATCTGAGATAGCCAGTAGGGAAGCTTACCGGTTTACCAATCAGAAATATGAAGCAGGAAGAGCTACTTTATACGAATTGTATCAGGCTAAAAGTAATCTGACTCAGGTGCTCTCGGAACAAGCACAAGCAAAATACGAATATTTTTTCCGCATTAAGTTGCTGGAGTTGATGAAATAGGCCTACGTCAGGACGGAAATGAATGTGTGCATTTTTCGTTTACTAATTGTTTACTGATTACTGTTCACTGAAAACTAAAAGACATGAATGCAGATAATATTAAGTCGCAAATGCGAAAAGGTTACCTGGAATATTGCATTCTACTTATTCTTAGGAAAAAACCTGCCTATACTTCCGATATTATTTCGGAGCTGAAAGAGGCAAAATTAATTGTGGTAGAAGGAACTTTATATCCTTTGCTGACAAGATTGAAAAATGGCGAACTACTTGACTACAGATGGGAAGAATCTACTCAGGGACCTCCACGGAAATATTATGAAATGACAGCTAAAGGTGCTATCTTTTTAGAAGAATTGGAGAATGCCTGGATGGAAATTAATAATGTGGTAAAGAAAATTAAAGAGGACTAAAGATAAAAATCAGAAGTTTAAGGGAAAATGACAAAGAAATAAAGTCATTTGATGTTATACTTTTGACATTAGACAAATTTAAAACTAATAATAGCTTTATGAAAAAGACATTAACCGTAAATTTGAATAATATCGTTTTTCATATCGATGACGATGCCTATGAAATGCTTCAGACTTATCTTCATGAAATTGCTGATCATTTTCAGTCGGACGATGAGAAAAGCGAAATCATGAATGACATTGAAGCTCGAATTGCCGAACTCTTTAGCGAAAAACTACAGAGGACCAAAAATGTAGTTAACTTGACTGATGTTAAGGAAATTATTGAAATTATGGGTAAGCCAAGTCAGTACGCTGATGAAGCTGAAGAACAAAAGGCTCCAAAAACGAATAAGAATCAGCAGAAGTCACGTCGTTTCTATCGTGATCCGGAAAATGCTATTTTGGGTGGAATTGCAGGTGGTTTGGCTGCCTATTTTAATATCGATGTAACCTGGATTCGTATTATTCTGGTTTTAATGGTTTTTCTTGGTGTTGGATTTATTATACCAATCTATATTGTTGTCTGGTTTGTTGCACCGGCAGCACTGACTGCATCACAACGTCTTGAAATGCAGGGTGAAGATGTGAATGTTGAAAGTATTAAAACAGAGATAAATAATGTGAAAAACTACATGGAGAGCGAAAATTTTAAACATTCGGCGACCACAGCAGGAGAAAGAATCCTGGAGGTGTTGCGTTGGTTCTTTAAGATAGTGTTCGGTTTTGTAGGGGCAGTACTTGGTATTGTTGGAGTTGTTCTGGTTGGAGCTTTGATTTTGCTGCTTTTCTTCCTTATTTTTGAACCAACAGTGATCAATGGATTTGCACCTGATATAATTACAAATTGGGCCGTTCTTTCACCTGAAAAAATGGTGCTGTTGATTGTCTCTTTAATTTTGGTTGTTGGTTGCCCTATTTTCTTACTTGTATATTGGGCTGTTCGACTGGTTTCCGGTCGTCACGATACTCCGCGGACGGCTTCGTGGGCTGTGCTGATTCTTTGGCTTGCTGGTTTGTTTATGTTTTATAGTGTTGGAGCTAATACCCTTATCCATTTTCATCACCATGATGGACAAGCGTATGCTATTGCATGGAACGATGATAAGCCGTTTGAAGATGAAGTCCGTACATGCGAGCCTTTTAATGCCGTTGAAATTTCGGGAAATATTGAACTGACTTTAAAGCAAGATTCTACTCAAGGTGTTATACTTTCGTTTACTAAGGAGCACTTGCCTAAAATAATTACCAAAGTTGAAAATGGGGTTCTTCATATTTACTCAGAAGAGATCTTTTTGATGCAGAACAGAGCCATTAAAGTAAGCATTTCGTCCAATTCAATAAAAAGTTTGGTTGCTAAAGGTGCTTGTAAAATTGAAAGTCAATTCCCTTTAGTTTCCCCTGCTTTTTCTCTTGAACTTCTTGGGGCAAGTCAGGCTAATCTGGACATGAAAGTGGCGGGCTTGATGAAACTGGATGTAAAAGGAGCTTCAAAGGTAGAGCTGAAAGGTAGTTGTAATGAGTTTAAAGCAACGGGAATGGGTGCCAGCGAAATTGATGCTAATGATTTTAAGGCAAAACAAGTTGAAGTTTATGTAGCAGGAGCCAGTCATGCTAATGTTTTTGCATCGGAGTCGATCAATGCGGAAGCCTACGGCGCTAGTGAGATTGATTGTAAAGGAAGTCCCAAGAGTAGTAAAAAATCTGACAGTGGTGCTTCGAGCATAAATATACAATAAATCTGATTCTACTAAATAATAAAAACCTGCTTAGCGATAGCTAAGCAGGTTTTTTTATGTTTTCTTTGAATCTGAAGGTGAAAGTAATTAGGTTAATAGCCTCAAATGATCCCATTTTATAAGGCTACCCTTTTTATTGTCTTTTGTTCCTTCTGTAGTTTTCAAATCCTCATTTTTATGCTTTTTTATTGCATTTTTAGTCTCTGTCCTAATTATTTTTAGCTCGCTACTTTTAAGTTGTCCATAATCAATAATATAAAAAAAGCGTTGTCTCAATTTGTTTTTCATCAAAATTTGCATGACAACCCTATTGTGCCTAACT
>DATFAW010000402.1:0-11540 GCA_035254165.1 Paludibacter sp. | reverse complement strand
AAATTTCTACAAAGATTTGGCTACGCCGATTTTCAATTCGCCACTTCCGAAATCGGAATGTACCATCTGTGGCTTTGCTGTAGGTGCAGCGCACCGTTATATTTGTAGCTATTTATGACAAAAAACAATCAAAGGTACAGCACACCGGAATATCTTGTGCAAAGAAATTGAGAAAATAGTTACAAAAACCTTGCACATTGAAATGCAAAGTGTGATTGTATTGCATTTGTATATAACAGATTAAAACTTTTTCAGCAGACCCTAAGTAAAAGATCGATTCACTCCATCAGCTCCACAAATTTAAAGTTCCGTCCATCGAATAACCCCTTATCGCCAAGTTTCAGTTCCGGAATAACGAGCAGAGACATAAATGCAACCGTCATAAAAGGTGCACGAAGGGTCGATCCAAGTTCTTTGGCCATAGCATCAATTTCTTCGTAACGTTGCGCAATCACAAAACCTTCATCATCAGACATAACACCGGCAACAGGTAAGGGCAACAAACAAACACGATCACCTTCGCAAGCAAAAATACCCCCTTTACTATCGATAATCTGGTTGATGGCCGAAACGATTTCCTCGTCCGATGTCCCCACCGCCACAATGTTATGACTGTCGTGAGATACCGTGGAAGCCAATGCACCTCGTTTCAACCCTATATTCTTTATAAAACCAATAGCCGGTTCGGAAGGTTGATAGCGGTTATAGACCACCAACTTAAGAATATCATTTTCTGTATCCGAAACAACATTTTCATTTATTATTTTGGGAATTTTCAATCCGAGATGAGTAAACAGTTGACCATCATCTACTTTTATCACTTTCAACATGCTTCCAAATGGCTTTACAACCAACTGTTCGACAGTGATTTTCTGCGCATTAAACTGATTAATCAATTCCATCGGCACATAACGGGGAAAAGTAGGAATCCCTTTTTCGGCCACCTTCTCACCGCGAATATAAGTAGCCTCTACATCAAAATCGGTTAGGTTATTCACGATAATAAAATCAGCCGAATCTCCTTGTTGCAACAAACCTACATCCAACTTATAATGTTCAATAGGCAACAACGAACAAACCCTCAGCACATCCATCAAATCATATCCTTTGGCAAGCGCCCGACTCACAAGGGCATTTATATGCCCATTCTTCAATAAATCGTCCGGATGTTTATCGTCAGAACAAAACATGATTTTATCGGGATACTTTGAAAGCAAGGGCAGCAAATCGTCAAAATTCTTTGCCGCACTTCCTTCACGAATCTGAATTTTCATACCTAACGCAATTTTCGCTTCGGCTTCGGCAGTAGTCATACATTCATGATCCGTAGTGATTCCAGCAGTTGCATATGCTTTCAGGTCTTCTCCTGATAGTTCCGGTGCATGACCGTCAATAGGTTTTCCCAAACGCTGGGCCGCCTGAAGTTTAAGATGAACTTGTTTGCTTTTATGAATTACACCCGGAAAGTTCATCATCTCAGCCAGAAAATAAATATCATCCCTTTGCAGTAATTTTTCTACATCATCAGCATCCAACACCGCTCCCGAAGTTTCATGTTGTGTAGACGGCACACAAGACGGCGCACCAAAATAAAACTTCATTGGCGAATGTTTTCCGTTTTCAATCATATAATTGACACCTTCAACTCCACACACATTGGCGATTTCATGTGGATCGCACACGCAAGCCACAGTACCATGAACCACGCTGTAACGCGCAAATTCAGCAGGCAACATCATCGAACTTTCAATATGAATATGAGCATCAACAAATCCCGGAAGTATATATTGATCATCAACATCCTCAGCCGGTTTAATATCAATTATTCTTCCACCTTCTATTTGCACGATACCTTTTGTGATGGTTCTTGCAACTACATCCACTATATTTCCTGATATTGTTTTCAATATATATTCAATTTTAATTCGTTTTTACCAGAACAAAAGTAATGAAAAATAAGAACAAAGAGCAAAGATTTCAGAACAAAGACTCCGAGTGCATTACTCAAAACTCAGATAGGGCTTTAATTTGTTCAGAGCTTCCGGCTCGAATTCCGACAGCATTTTCAAATCACCAATATCTTTCAGTTTTCCTTTCTTTCTCCTTAGCTCATAAATAGCTTTTGCCTGATAGAAGTTGATGTATGGATGAATCTTCAAACGTTCGGCACTGGCAATGTTGACTTTAATCTTCTGTACCATATCCGGGTTTACTTTGCAGAATGGTCGGATTTTCGCCAGATTCTCCGGTCGCATGCCGTATATTTCACTCAATTGATCTACAGACACGAAACCGCCGGTTTGTTGACGGAAACGTACAATTCCTTTAGCATAACCACGACCAATCCCTTTTACCTGCATCAACAAGCTGGTATCCGCAGAGTTAAGGTCAACAATTATGTCCGTCCGCTTCGCCGTCGCAAATTCAGTCTTAACTGGTTTTATTTCCGTAATTTTTATGTAAGGTTCCAACTCATTGAACTTATCGGGAGAAATGCCATATACTTTGGCAAAGTCGGCAGGAGTGCGATACGTACCACCACGTTTACGGTATTTTAGAATATTAGAAGCTACGAAAGGCTTTAATCCCAACCGTACAAAAGCGGCTGAATCAACGGCATTCGGATCGAATGCAAAAAGGGTATAAGCAGTTTTCTTATCAAATGTTTTGGAGGAAAAATAGAGTGAATTGTGTTTGTATTTTTCTTCATATTGCCGCTGCCGCTCTTCATACTTGCGCTGCCAGTCAACTTGTCGAAGACTATCGCGCGAAACCAATGATTTTTTAAAGCTTTCAGCTTCTTTCAGGAAAGCGGTTCCGGCTTTTTCTGTAGCCGGAAAGAAGTACGGCAGCATATAATTAGCGATGAGTGCTAATGCTATAAGTACAACAAGTACAATAATTCCAGTTCGTTGACCTCTGGAAAAATAGAAGAAATCTTTCCACATAATTAATTTCAGAGCTAAAATGGTTTGCTAACAAAATTTTTTCAAATATATAAATTTCTTTTGTATTAACAAACAATTTCTTTGAAAACAGTTAATCAAAACGTCTGAAAAATAAAAATGGACATCTCTTTTGAGATATCCATGTCATCATTAAACATTTGAGCGGCAAATGGGACTTCCCGATAATATCGGGATAAACTTCTCGTCCCATTACAGCGTTATCAAAATTCAAATAAGAGCGGCAAATGGGACTCGAACCCACGACCTTTAGCTTGGGAAGCTAAAGCTCTACCAACTGAGCTACTGCCGCATTCGAAATTGATTTTAATTTCGGAGTACAAATATACCTGTTATTATTTAAAATACAAATCAGAAATTCATGTTTTATCATCGATTTTTGATTTATTTTTTACTTTTATCAGAATTGAATTACTTTACGATTCCTGCAAATCCCATAAAAGCCATAGCCAGCAATCCGGCTGTAATCAATGCAGCAGGTATTCCATCCATGCCTTTTGGCAGTTTTACCATACTAAGTTGTTCCCGAATTCCGGCAAAGAGTATCAACGCCAATCCAAAACCAATGGCAGTGGAAATGGCAAAAACAACACTTTCAACCAAATTGAAGTCTTTTTTGATTACTAGAAGCGCCACACCTAAAATAGCACAGTTTGTGGTGATTAATGGCAGATAAACGCCCAAAGCCTGATACAAAGCCGGTGAAACCTTTTTCAGCATAATTTCCACCAACTGAACCAAGGCTGCAATAATCAAAATGAACGTAATGGTCTTCAGAAATTGAATATGGAAAGGAATCAGTACCGTTTTTTGAATAATGTACGTAAAAATAGTGGCGATAGTCATTACAAAAGCCACAGCACCACTCATTCCTAAAGCTGTATTTATCTTTTTAGAAACACCCAGAAACGGACAAATACCCAGAAATTGCGACAATACAATATTGTTTACAAAAACTGCACTGATGAAGATTAGAATGTATGTCATAGGTAATTAGTTTACAAAGTTTTTAAAGTCATAAAGCTCGTAAAGTTGAAAAGTTCGTAAAGTTATAAGTCCGAGACTTTATGAACTTTCAAACTTTTTACTTTACAGACTTAACGAGCTTATTCATAATAGCAATTAAATATCCCAACGCGATAAAAGCTCCCGGTGCCAACACAAAGATCAGCGCTCCGTAATGTGCAGGAAAGATCACCTGACTGAAAATTTTTCCTGTTCCCAACAACTCACGAACAACTCCAAGCAATGTCAATGCAAAAGTAAATCCCACCCCCATGCCAATTCCATCGAGTGCAGAACGGAAAATGGTATTTTTTGCCGCAAAAGCTTCTGCCCGGCCCAGTACAATACAATTGACTACAATCAGCGGAATGAAAATTCCCAAATTTTCATAGACCGCAGGGAAATAAGCATGTATCAACATTTCGGCCACGCTTACAAAAGTAGCAATAACCACCACATAAGCTGGAATGCGTACTTTATCAGGAATGAGATTCTTCAGCAGGGAAACCGCCACATTGGAACCAAAAAGCACAAATAAAGTTGCCAACCCCATACTCAGCCCGTTTAGAGCGGAAGTAGTGGTTGCCAAAGTCGGACACATTCCCAAAATCAGAACAAATATCGGATTTTCAGTGATTATACCATCGAAGACAATATTGAAGCCAGACTTTTTCATTGTTTATCTCCTTTCATTATACTTTTATCAACGGCCGAAGCTGGTTGAACACTATCAACTTTCTCTGTAGGGGCTTCCATATAACTTACAAAAGCAAAATACGCATTTCGTACAGCAAAAAGGAAAGCCCGTGAACTAATGGTGGCACCGGTAATCGCATCCACTTCGCCCCCATCATTGCTTACTGTCAGGTTAGCTGTTGCCGGATTTTTTCCAACAATACTTTGATTCTTGTTTTTCGTCTTAAACCAATTCAGCATTTCAGCACCCAAACCAGGAGTTTCATTTTGATTCAACACAGCGTAATTGACAATGATTCCATTTTTATCAAACCCAACCATGACATCGATATGACCATTGTAACCATTATTCGACGATGACTCCACCGCAGCTCCAACAAATGCATTGGTTTTATCGTACGCTTTGTAAACTTTCATAGTTTCAACCCCATCGTTCATGACAATGGGTTTCGAATCCACATGATCGTAAGGAGGTAAAACTGCACGAATAGCTTCCTGCTGTTTACTATCTTGTGCATTGGTTATAGCATCTTTGGTTATGGAGTATACAGAAGCCACGGCCACAGCAGCAAAGAATGTAATGCCTGTCAGCACCAATACCATATTTACAAAATTGGACTTTAATTTTCTCATACTCTTTTCACCTCCCCAAATCGTTTTGGTTTAATGTATTTATTAATCAATGGCGTAAAGGCATTCATAATCAAAATAGCGAATGAAACGCCTTCGGGATACGCCCCATAAACACGAATTATAACAGTGATTAGTCCTATCCCTACGCCATAAATCAACATCCCGCGAGGTGTCATAGGTGAAGTTACATAGTCTGTTGCCATAAAGATAGAACCCAACATCAGTCCACCTGTGAGCAAATGAAATACGGGAGTAGCAATATAAGCTTCAGGATTGACATAATGCAAAATGGCTGTAAACACAAAGACAGTGAACAAAATACTGATGGGAATATGCCAGGTAATGATTTTACGGAGCAACAAATAGGCAAAACCGATAAGCAACGCCAATGCTGAAACTTCGCCCATGGAACCGCCCATATTACCGAGGAATAAATTCAACGTGCTGGGTATTTCACTGAATTGTCCTTTTAATATAGCCAGGGGAGTTGCAGCAGTGATAGCATCAAGATATGCAGAATTAAATGGAATCGGTTTTGGCCAAATGGTCATTTGAGCCGGAAATGAGATCAGCAAAAATACGCGGCCAACCAAAGCCGGATTGAACGGATTGTTTCCCAATCCACCAAAACTCATTTTAGCAATACCAATAGCAACCAACGAACCGACAATAACAATCCAAACCGGAAGATTGGTTGGCAAATTAAATGAAAGCAATAAACCCGTCAGCGCAGCCGAACCGTCGGTTATGGTTATTGTACCTTTTAAAATAAACCGCTGAATCAGGTATTCGAAAAGAATACACGAAACCACAGCTGTAACGCTTATTATCAAAGCACCAAGTCCAAAGAAATATAACCCAGCCAGATAAGCAGGCACAAGGGCTATGAAAACCCCGATCATTTTAGTTGGGACCTTATCGCCACTATGAACATGTGGTGCTGGTGAAATAATTAGTTTTGCCATATCTTAGTTGAAAGTTCTTAAAGTTGAAAGTTTATAAAGTTATAAAGTTTGTAAAGTTGTGAAGTACATAGTTTAGAGAGTTTTGATTAGACCCGAAAGTATCTTTGATATTTCTTCACATAAAGAAGTTAGCTCTGCTGCGTCATTATTTTCTAATTTGTTCAATTCTTTTGCAAGGATAAGCATCGAACGCACCTCACCGCATGAACCCTTGGCTATAAACAAGAAGTATTTAAATTCATTATTGCTTTTTCGTTCAAATCCTTCCGCAATATTATTCATTATTGAAACCGATGCCCTTTGTATCTGATCTTTAAAACCATAATCTTTAGTAGTATCAAATAATTTACAAATAGAAACAGTCATTTTCTTTCGCCTTTTGCCAGGCAATAATATCTTCAAATCGTTCAATCTTCATACATTCTAACTTTATGAATTACTATATCAGACACTCGTTTTATGAACTTTACACTTTATAAACTTTAAGAACTTTGTACTTTATGAACTATCTAGCTCTTCCTGGCATGCCGGTTCCGCACTATTTTAGTTACTGTGGTTTTACCCAAGCGCAGATGATCCAACAACGGACGGTTGGACGGACACGAAAATGAGCAACAACCACATTCGATACAATCAAGAATCCGGTCATGTTCCATTTCTGTCCACATGGCACGTTCACTTTGGCTCATAAGCAAATAAGGTTCCAATCCCATGGGGCATGCCTCTACACATTTAGCACAACGTATACAATTTTGCATTTTCTTCCGGGCAGCTTCCAACGTTGGAATAAACAATACGCCCGAAGTTCCTTTAGCTACCGCCACTTCCAAACTACTCAATGCACGACCCATCATAGGTCCACCGGCAACTATTTTTCCTGTATCTCCGGGAATGCCACCAGCTTGTTCCACCACATTAGCCAAAGGAGTTCCTATTCGAGTACAGTAATTTCCATGATGCTTCACAGATTTGCCGGTAACGGTTATTACTCTTTCGAACAAAGGTTTATTTTTCTGAACAGCTTCATAAACAGCAAAAGCAGTTGCGACATTCTGAACTACTGCTCCTACTTCGATGGGCAATTGTCCACTTGGAACTTGTCGGCCAATAATTGCATCAATTAATTGCTTTTCGCCACCCTGCGGGTATTGAACCTTCAGAGCCGTGATTTTAATTCCATCGAAAGTTATTGCCAGTTTTTGCAAATGGGCAATGGCATCATTTTTATTACTTTCAATGCCAATCACAGCTAGATTTACGCCAATGACTTTCATCAAAATACTTACACCAACCAATATCTCCTCTCCTTTTTCCAACATCAACTGATCATCGCAAGTAAGATATGGTTCGCACTCCACACCATTGATAATCAAAATCTCCGGGTTCTTTCCGGGAGGAGGCGTAAGTTTCACATGAGTTGGAAACGTGGCACCACCCAACCCTACAATTCCCGAGTCTGCAATTTTCTTGATAATCTCGGCAGGAGTGAGTTCACACTCCCGTTTTAGCTCATCAGTCCTGTCAATACTTTCTAGCCAGTCATCACCTTGCACATCAATGAACACCGAAGGAACCTTATAGCCCGAAGCATCCAAATGTCCATCTATTTTATTTATTACTCCCGAAACCGATGCATGCACATTGGCCGAGATAAGTCCGGAGGCTTTACCTATTAATTGTCCCACTTTTACCACATCACCTTCTGCAACCACGGCCGTGCTGGGTGCACCAAGGTAATGTCCAAGCGGTATAATAGCCTGAAGCGGTAAAGCAGCTGCCTGTATTTTCTGCCCGGCAGAGAATTTATATTCTTTTGGGTGAATACCACCCATTTTGAAGGTTTTCATATCAAAATAGTATTAAAAGAACCCCTAAAGGGGAATTCAGCTAGTTCCTTTTATTTTTGCCTCACAAGTTCATACAACCAATAGACTTTTAATTTCTCAAAACCATTTCCCCTTTAGATGTTAGGCGTTCTTCTTTTCGGAAAATTCACCTCCACGATTGCTTGTGTAGGACAAACTGAAACACATTTACGACATAAGGTGCATTTTGCCGAATCAATAAATGCCAGATTGCCAGTCAGGGTGATAGCATCATAAGCACATTCGGCCACACACTTACCACAACCAATGCATGCTACGCTGCATGAGTCCTGAATAGTTTCTTCCTTATCCTTGTTTACACAGTTGACATAGATCCGGCGGCTCTTGAGTCCTTTCCTTCTCAATTCAATAATCACTTTCGGGCAAGCTTTTACACAAGCATTGCACGAAGTACATTTTTCGTCATCCACTTCGGGTAACAACGTTTCGGGATTTATATGAATGGCATCGAATTTACAAGACACTTCGCAATCGCCTAATCCCAAACATCCCCAAGAACATCCGGTATCGCCGCCATAAAGATTATGCGCAATAAGACATGAACTTACGCCGTCATATTGAACCTTCCGTGGACGAAGTTCACACGAACCGCCACAACGAACCATCGCAACGGTAGGAACAAATGAATCTGACCTTTTACCCAAGATATCTGCCACTTTTTTCTGAGTCTTTAATCCACCAACGGTGCAAACCAAATGATCGAGGCTTTCGGCTTCTACACAAGCAACGGCAAAACCATGACATCCGGGAAAACCACAACCGCCACAGTTTGCTGCTGGCAAAGCAGCCTCCACTTCGACGATGCGCGGATCTTCGAACACCAAAAACTTTTTGGAAACAAAAAACAAGATAATGGCAGATAAAGCTCCAATAAGCATCAGGGTTAATATAGCAATAATCAGAATATTCATGTTTCTATCTTCGATTTAAGTTGAACGGTTAAACAAACTGCTTTAGTATCAGTCTGTCGGATCTTTCCTTATTTCAAATCTGAATTTCGCTTTAATCCGTTTATTGAAAAAAGAAAGAATTCCATAGTACGGAATAACTGCCAACAAGGCCAGTGCTCCCGAAAGAGCTTCGTTAGCAACAAATGATTGTAAGATGATGAGGGTGATTAGAATTAAAACAAAGGGAAAAACAAAGGCCAGCAAAACGGCTTGGAGCCCGATAGACTGACGGCCAAAGAGAATAACTTTATCACCCGTTTTAAAAGTCCGATCGGTGCTTTCCACGTCAATGATTTTCTCCATTTTATCGGCTGCAGTACACGAACCTTTGGCATGGCACTCGCTGCAGGCCGATTGTTGCACAATCAGAACCTGAATAAGATTACCTTCAATCTTATTTATGATACCAGTATGTTCAATCATCTGAGCCATCCCCGAATTGCATTCGTTTCATATGTTGAACAAAAATACATATTATTTCGGTTTACGTCTAATAATCAAACAGAAAAACTGTATAGAAGAAGAAAATATTTTCTAAATTGGATTGAATTAGCCTCCCAATACCAGATTCACAAAAAGCCGTTATGCAAGTTACATAGCTTACTCAACAAGTTACATAGTCAATTAAACATCTTACATCATCGGCTCGACAAGTTACAAAGCCTGCTAAACAAATTACACAGTTAGCTAAACAAATTATATAATCTACTAAACAGACTATAATACCTGCCCGACAGCTTACAAAGCCAGCTAAACATTTTGGAGATAAAATCAACAAATTACATTTTCTACTCGACAAGTTACAAAGCCAACTCAACAAACTACATAGCCTGCTCAACATTTCGGCATGCAATTTCGAAACCTGAAAAACAATTTAAAATAAACAGCTAAAATTCTTCGTGGTTTTTTTGTGTGATTAAAAAAAATAATTTAGTTTTGCAATGTAATATAACTTAAATATAATTCTACATGAACAATTATCAAGCTGCTAAAAATGCTTCTTACAAGCTAATAGTGAGAGAAGCAAAGAGCGATGAGCGCATTCCAACCCTCATTCCCACGTTTGCCACAGGTATTAACCGCCTCGAAGCAATTACCAACGAAATTGATGCCATTGGCATTCAACAGGCAAAAGATAAATGACACGGAGTGTCACACTATGCTTAACCCTATGCGACGCAGGAGCGTAGGTGGGCACAGCGCGGAGATAGGAAAAGATGCATACACGACACGGAGTGTCACAACATGCGTAGCCCTACGCGGCTCAGAGAGTAAAACAAATAATATATGAGCTACACAAAATTACTGTACCATATCGTCATACGGACAAAATACAGTCGTCCTACAATTCCAAACGAACACTCGGACGAACTATACCGGTATATGTGGGGATATATAAAAAATAAAAAAGGTGTATTATACCGTGTCAATGGAATGCCCGAACACATCCATCTTTTTGTTCAACTTCATCCCACTATTGCTGTTTCTGATTTTATTCGGGATTTGAAAACATCCACACATTCATGGCTAGACAAATCACCGAATTTTCCTAACTTTGAATCATGGGGAAAGAAATATGCAGCCATATCCTATTGTGTAAGGGATAAAGACATGATAATAAATTACATTAAGAATCAACGAACACATCATAATGCTGAAAATTTCACTACCGAATTTAGACGTTTATTGAACGAAAATGAAATAGAAGTAGACGAACAGTATTTTATGGAAGATTAAACTGAAACTCTCTTTGCGTAAATATAGAGGTTTGAGCTTGAGCAAAGCAGTAGTTTGTACTGCACTCCGTGCAGCAAGCTAGAGTGAGAGCTATATCCTCAAGCTCCTTCGTCGCATGAGGATAAGCATTGTACTGCACTCCGTGCAGATCATAACACAAAACGAATCGCAACCCAGCCATATGGCATGGAACATATCATGCTTAATCCTATGCACCGCAGGAAGGTCGGGATAGAAAAGAGAATCACACAAATGACACGGAGTGTCACAACATGCGTAGCCCTATGCGACGCAGGAGCGTAGGGACGAATAATATACGATATGATTAAAAAATTGCTACAAGAGAATTTGCCTGATGCATTTTCGATTATTGAAAGTGTAATCAGAAAAATGAATGCTGAAAAAATAGAGCAATGGGATGAAGTCTATCCCAATGTGGAGATACTGGAAAAAGACATAAAAAAAGGAGAAGCTTACGGGTTTTTCGATTCAACTGAATTAAAAGGCTTCATTGTGTTGAATGAGGAGTATTCTGCCGAATATGATTCATTGGAATGGGAAGCTTGTTGTGGAAAAGTAAGCATCCCAAATAAGCCGTATGTAGAATGTAAAAAAAGCGGACTTAGAGTAAACATTGTTCTCTAAGCCCGTTTTTTGTGTGTTAGGTTTCTACGGAAGTAAGGCTTCCCAGTCGATTGGACT
>DATFAW010000401.1:0-3604 GCA_035254165.1 Paludibacter sp. | reverse complement strand
AAGTGAGATGAAATTTATCTCGCTTTTTTTCAACAAATTAATTATATCGTTTTAATATGGCAAATATAGCTGCTGAAATGCGAATGATTGAGAAAATGATAAGCTTGTATTGCCGGAATAAACATGAAAGTAAGGTTTTGTGTGCCGAATGTGAGCAGCTAAAGCAATATGCTTTACAGAGGTTGTATAAATGCCCTTTTGGAGACGATAAAAATGCTTGTTCAAACTGTACGGTGCATTGCTATAAAATCAGCATGAGAGAGAAAATACGTGCGGTTATGCGATTCTCGGGGCCACGAATGATCTTGTATTATCCAATAGATTTTGTGAAGCATCTAATAAAAAAATAGACTTTGAAGGAATTCCTTCAAAGTCTATTTTTTTATCAGCAAGATTGATCTTATTTCAGACCAAGTTTTTTCTTTACAAGTGGAGTTACATCATTCGATTTTGGCGATTGGTAAATGATGCTTTGAGAGCCTAAATCAAAGATATAAAGATAGCCATTTTCAGCGCCTACTTCATTGATAGCCTTTCTGACTTTGTCAATTACCGGAGCGAACAATTCCTGGTTCTTTTTCTGCAAATCGGTGGTAGCAGTTTGATTAAAAGTGCTAATGCGTTGTTCCAATTCTGCAATTTCGCTTTGACGGGCTTGTTTAATGCTTTCGGGCATTGTAGCTTGTTTGTCTTGGAATTCTTTGATTTTAGCGTAATATTCTTCACGCATTTTCACCATTTCTTTTTCCCATTGAGTTTGTAAGTCACTGACTGTTTTTTCAATAGTGGCGCGTTCAGGCATTAACGACAAAACTTCTTGTGAATTAATGTGACCCAATTTAACTTCCTGAGCCATTAAACTAAATGGAAGTGCACAAAGCAATACTAAAGCAATTTTTTTAAACATGTTATTCTTTTATTTAAGTTTTAATTATTTGAAAACGAAATGCAAATTTATAAATTTATTTTGAATATCCCAATTTTTGAAGAATAGCATCGCTGATATCTAACTTTGGAGACGTAAATATTACGTTCATAGACGAACTCTTATCAAATACAAGCCCTAAATCACGTTCTTTACTTATTTCCTGAATAGCTGAATACACTTCATCCTGAATAGGTTTCATTAAACTTTGACGCTTTTTGAAAAGCTCACCTTCGGGACCAAAATAGCTCCTTTTCAATTCTTGAGCAGCTTTTTCTTTTGCTACAATTTCTTCTTCACGCTTAGTTTTCATATCATCCGAAAGAAAAACTAATTCAGTTTGATAGTTTTTGTACATTTTCTGAACCTCTTGCATCTGGGCTTCAACTTCAGATTGCCACTTTTTAGATATTTGATTCAGTTGGTCATTCGCAGTTTCGTATGCTGGAATATTCTTCATAATATATTCCATATCCACCATTGCAAATTTTTGTGCATTTGCTGCAAAGGCTATACTTGTCAATAAACAGAGGGAAATAATTAGTTTTTTCATATTTGTTTTCATTAGCTGGTTGAACAACAATTTTCTATATGAGCTTGCCTTACAAAATCTTTGCCAAAAAACAGGAACTAATAATTATAGATTATAGTTCTTGACCCAATACGAAGTGGAACTGGCTTCCGCTTTTCTTTCCAGTGTTATCCTTGTCGAATCCATATCCCCAGTCAATCCCCATCATTCCAAACATTGGTAGGAAGATGCGTACCCCAATACCTGCTGAACGTTTTAAATCGAATGGGTTATAGTCAGACATTTTATTGAAACAGTTACCAGCTTCAACAAAAGTCAAAGCATAGATAGTTGCAGATTGTTCCAATGATAGTGGGTAACGTAGTTCCATAGTGAATTTGTTATACAAATATCCAACAGTAGTTCCAATTTTCGAATCGTATGGAGTCAGCGAGCCACTTGTATAACCACGCATTGCAATGTAGTCAGTACCATAGCTGGTATAGTTTGACATTCCGTCACCTCCCATAACAAATGTTTCAAAAGGCGAACGGGCATTTTTATTGTAGTCTCCTAAGTACGAGAACATAGCTCTACTCATGAATACTAACTTATCACCTGATAGCGGAGTAAATGTTTTACCCGAGAATGTCCATTTATGATATTCAAGAAATTTATACCGTTCGGCATTTGTCATGGTCGTACTACCATAGTCTTTTCCATTTAATGCCGAATAAGGCGGTGTAATCTTCAAGCCAAGCGAGAATGCTGATCCGCTACGTGTGTAAATCGGATTGTCAATAGAGCTACGGCTAAGCGTCAGGTTTACGCTGAAATTATTATAATGGCCATCGGTCAGTGGTGGTAAATAGTACCAGTTGCTTAACATGAATAATTGATATGATAGTTCTCCCTGGAATACAAAATAATCATCAGGCCAACTCAGACGTTTTCCGTAACCAAGTGAAGCTCCAATAGTCCTCATATATTTAGTTGGATCCATTTCGCTTTGATATTGTGTGCTGTAACTGCTGCTGTTACCATAACCACCATAGCCGCTGTACATTGAGTTAATGTAATTGCTATAGTTTGCCGAATATCTATCGCTTACAGTAGATTGTGTTGAATAATACACAGAAGCTGATAATGAATTTGGGCGTTTGCCACCCAACCATGGCTCTAAGAATGATAAACTTACCGAAGAATAAGATTGTCCGCTTGTTCTACCATTTATTGTAAGAGTTTGGCCTTCACCTTGTGGTACAATACGGTAAGTGTCTGGCTTGAATAGGTTTTGAATTGCAAAGTTGCTAAATTTCAGACCAACACTACCTACAACACCCGTAGAACCCCAACCTGCAGAGAATTCAATTTGGTCACTTCCTTTGGTTTCAAGTTCATAATTGATATCTACAGTTCCATTTTCAGGATCAGGTTGGATATCCGGTTTTATTTTTTCAGGATCAAAATGACCCATTTGAGCTAATTCACGCAATGAACGCATTATATCTTCCTGGCTATATAATTGTCCGGGTTTGGTGCGTAATTCGCGACGAATAACGTGTTCGTAAACCCGTGAGTTTCCTTTTATGCCAATTTCGTTGATAGTAGCAGGTTTACCTTCATACATTCTCATTTCAAAATCGATAGAGTCTTTGTTGACTTGCACTTCAACAGGATCAACCTGAAAGAACAAATATCCACGATTTTGATAAAGCTTACCGACTGCATCATCATCGCCTTGAAGTCTGGCCATCAAATTTTTGTGGTTGTATACATCACCTTTTTTAATTCCTAACATTGAATTAAGGAGCTGATATGGATAAATAGTGTTACCAATCCATTTAATGTCTCCGTAATAATACTTTTTACCTTCATTTATAGTCATGTAAACATCAACGGTTTTATCATCGAACTTGACAACACTATCGGCTACTATAAAAGCATCACGATATCCAATCTCATTGTATTTTTCGATAACAGCTGCTTTGTCTTTCTCATATTCTTCACGTACAAATTTTTTGGTCCTGAAAAAGTTTCTCCAATTGTGATCATTGGTCTTTTTCATTACTTTATTTATTTGATTGTGAGACAGTACTGTATTTCCTGTAAAGATAAGTTTGTGAACTTTCGTTTTGAGTTTTTTATCGACATTAATGTCCACAATA
>DATFAW010000400.1:0-2807 GCA_035254165.1 Paludibacter sp. | reverse complement strand
AAAAGAGTACCTTTGCAAGAAAAAAAACGAAATGCCAAATACACAAACCAAAATATTCTTCGATAAACTTCAATCTAGTGTTGATAATAAGGAGTTGATAAAATTGACTTTGACTGGTAAAAGGGATAAATTGTCCGACTTAAAGAAGTTGATTGTTACAGCAGTAGAGCTTAAAAGAGGATATTGTTTAAATTTTGTATACCGACATAACACGAAGGATATTACTAAAAACTTTGAAATCTCAGAAGGAATCAGTTTGATAACCAAAGCACTCGAAAATGATTTTTTAAATGGGGAGATATTTTCAAAAAATGAAAATGTAAGCTTGGTTATTCTTCCAAATGGGAAAGTGAAATTAAAAACAACTGAATCCACTTTGCTGGCTGCACCCACCTTTGCCCATGATAAAACCAAAGAGAGATTGATTAATCCGGATGAAAATATCTATCTCCGTGAATTGGGAATTACCAATGCTAACTGGGAAGTTCGTAGGGAAATGAGTGATAAATATAAGCAAATCAATCAATATATTGAGCTTTTGGCACCCAACCTAAATGAACTTTCGCTTGCCGATAACTATCATATTGTAGATATGGGCTCAGGGAAAGGGTATCTGACGTTTGCGTTGTACGATTACGTTACTAATAAACTGCAGCATACTGTAAAGGCTATAGGTGTTGAGTTTCGGGAAGATTTGGTAAACACCTGCAATGCCATTGCTCAAAAAGCAGGCTTCGAAAACCTTGCTTTTGTAAAAGGGACTATTGAAGAAACTGAATTAGAGAAAATAGACATATTAATAGCTCTTCATGCTTGCGACACTGCTACCGATGATGCTATTTACCGCGGCATAAAATCGGAAGCTGAATTGATTGTTTGTGCTCCATGTTGTCACAAGCAAATCAGAAAGGCGATGAATGTAACTAATGAACTTGGAAATATTACGCGGTTTGGCATATTGAAAGAACGTCAGGCTGAAATTATAACAGATAGCTTGCGGGCTATGATTTTGGAAGCATTCGGTTATAAAACCAATGTTTTTGAGTTTGTTTCGTTAGAACATACACCTAAAAACGTAATGATTGTCGGCAAAAAAGCGCATAATTCAACTCCTGACAAGCAACAGATTTTAAAGAATATTGCAGCAATTAAAAAGTTGTATGGTATTGATAAACATTACCTGGAAACTTTGCTTGATATTTAATGGCGGCTTTTAGGCTATTTTATTGGCTGAAAATCTTATATCGAAGCAACTAAAATATGCATAAAAATAAGTCAGCTTTCAGTTCGTAAGTAAGTTTTATTTTCTACATTTGCACGCTAAAAGAAAAAACAAATCAAAACTAAAAA
Organism: Paludibacter sp.; assembly: GCA_035254165.1. GTDB lineage: Bacteria > Bacteroidota > Bacteroidia > Bacteroidales > Paludibacteraceae > Paludibacter. The sequence goes on along the minus strand of DATFAW010000400.1, from coordinate 1,457 downwards.
AATCTAAATGCGAAATAACTTCAATCCATGGCATCAAGTTGCGCCACATACCGATTCTCCCGATATTGTAAAAGGTATTATTGAAATTCCGAAAGGAACACATGCAAAATATGAACTGGATAAAGAGAGCGGGTTGCTGCGCCTTGATCGTGTTTTGTATTCCTCGGTGTATTATCCTCACAATTATGGATTTATTCCGCAAAGCTATTGCGAGGATCATGATCCGCTTGATATTTTGATACTATCCCAAATTGAATTTGTTCCGCTTTGTATTGTCGAAGCAAAAGTTATCGGAGTAATGAGGATGCTGGACAATGGTGAGGCTGATGATAAGCTTATAGCTGTTGCAGCCGGTGACCCAAGTGTAAACCATTACAACGATATTTCGGAACTTCCACCGCATATGATTACAGAAACGATGAACTTCTTTGAAGATTATAAAAAGCTGGAAAACAAAACAGTGGTGGTTGAGAAATTTTTTGATAAAGCTACTGCAATGGAAATTTTGAACGATAGCTATAAAATGTACCAGCAGCACTATGGTGAATTACACAAATGGTTCTTCGGAAAATAATAATAAAATTATTGCATAAAATAAAAGTTAGAAAGATGTGTTACACATTGTAATACCTCTTTCTTTAAGTTGTAATTGAATCGTTAGTTTTTTAGCAACTATGTATTTCATAGCCCGCCAAATTTGACTATCTTTGCACGATGAAAGAAAAGCCTTTGCTACTTGATTATTTTGTTTGTAATCAACTAAATATCAGTAGTGAGTATTTGTCCTGTAATATAAATAATTCAACATACAGATCATGATTCAATTTTTCCGAACTCCCGCTCAACATCTTTACGCGGTTCAATCTATTCAACCGCTTGAAGCCGACGATGTCCGAAAGTTAGAATGGCTCTTTGGTGAGTCTGTCCTCCTTAGTCAGCAAACTGTCGAAGGAAATTACGTCGGTCCGCGCCGCGAAATGATTACACCCTGGAGTACAAATGCCGTTGAAATTACCCAAAATATGGGAATTAGCGGCATTATTCGTATAGAGGAATACACTCTTGTTCCGCAAACTCCATCAGCAAAAGGTGGTTTGGAATATGACCCAATGCTTCAACGTATTTACACCGGAGTTGGACAAGATATTTTTACAGTAAACAAACAACCGGATCCAATTCTGGAAATTGATGATATTGCTGCATACAGTGCCCAGGAAGGTTTAGCGCTGAGCTCAGATGAAGTTGATTACCTGAATGGAATCAGCGAAAAAATAGGTCGCAAGCTGACTGATAGCGAGGTATTCGGATTCTCGCAAGTGAACTCTGAGCATTGCCGTCACAAGATTTTCAATGGACAGTTTGTTATTGATGGCGAAGAAAAAGAATTGACTTTGTTCAAAATGATTCGCAAAACATCGGAAGAAAATCCAAACAAGTTGGTTTCGGCTTACAAAGAC
>DATFAW010000399.1:0-10082 GCA_035254165.1 Paludibacter sp. | reverse complement strand
ATCCTGTAAACGTATTTACAGGATTTTTTAATATATTAACATCAAAGAGTGTGAAACACCTTTGAGAGTTTTTTAATTAGCCAACAAAAACTCTTTTGGGAGCTTCGCACACCAAAAGGTTTTTCCTGACTAAATCAAAATGCGTCAATGATTGCTTTGAAATCGGCAACTTTCAATGAAGCACCACCAATCAAACCACCGTCGATATCAGGTTGAGCGAACAATTCACCAGCATTTTTTGCATTACAGCTACCACCGTAAAGGATAGAAGTACCTTCAGCAACTTCTTTACCGAATTTTTCAGCAATGATCGAGCGGATAAACGCCAACATATCCTGAGCTTGTTCTGTAGAAGCTGTTACACCTGTACCGATTGCCCAGATTGGTTCGTAAGCAATAACGATTTTTTTGAAATCTTCAACGCTTAAGTTGAAAACAGTTTCTTCCAACTGATTCTTTACATATGCGTTTTGTCCGTTAGCGTTACGTACTTCCAATGCTTCGCCGCAGCAATAGATTGGAGTCAATCCGTTAGCCAAAGCCAAAGCTACTTTATCGTTTAAGATAGCACTTGTTTCACCGTAATACTCGCGACGCTCAGAGTGTCCTAAGATTACATAGTTAGCACCGGTAGATTTTACCATAGCAGCACTGATTTCGCCGGTATAAGCACCTGATTCTTTGTTTGCACAGTTTTGAGCAGCTACACCAATTTTAGTAGTGTCGATAGCTGCAGCCACGCTTGCAAGGTGGATAGCAGGAGTTCCGATTACTACATCACAATTTAGTGTTGCACCAGCCAAAGCTTCATTCAATTCAGTTGCCAATGCCAACCCTTCTTGTAGGGTTTTGTTCATTTTCCAGTTTCCTGCAACAATGTTTTTTCTCATCTTTCTTATATTTAAATATTTAGTTTGAAATTATTCGAATCAAACCCCTAGCCCCTAAAGGGGAACTAAGTTAGTTTTGTCTCTTTATATTTATAATTCTCTATTTCATATTATATCTAAGTCCCCTTTAGGGGATTCAGGGGTCTATTCAAAATCCCGCCAGTTCCATTTTCCTTCGATAATTCCTTTCTTCATCAACACTAATCCCGGATTGGCACGAATAATGGTTTTCAAGGCTGTAGGATCTGTTTTCCAGAACGGATAAGTCACACCGGTTTTATCAACAAACTTCTTCACATCTTCGTCGGACGAAGCCGTTAAAGCGTAAAACTTAATACCGGACTTCAATGCTTTTTGATAAACCTGTTCAGCCTTTTTAGCTCCATCCAGCGAAGTATCACTAATGTCGTACATCACTAATAAATAAGTCTGACCCGGATAGCTAAGCACTTCTTTGGTTATATCATCGAATTGAGCATTCATAATGGAGAAATCATGAATCGGGGCTTTATATCCTTTGGAAACCAACACCGATTTTTGATCTACAAACACCCAGCTGGAATCACCTTTGGGATAATTGTCGAGCGTAAATTCTTTTTGCTCACCGTTTTTCTCATAAATAAATGTCGTTTTGTATTCGTCCGAAGGTGCATTTTCGGGAACCTCCATGGCTTTCGATATATTTACACCAACCTTATAAGGCAGAAAATCAATCATCGGAAGATGACGATAACTGTAAACCGACAACGAAACTCCAACCGCTATAAAGGCGAAAAAGGCCAGAAACTGATTCCGGTTGGTGAGAAACGGATGAAACTTATAGTTGTAGATAATCATCAGAATGACGACAGCTAGCAATACTATGTTTTTGAAAAATGTCGCCCAGTTACTTATTATCAACGCATCGCCAAAACAACCACAATCGGTAACCGGATTTTTAATGGCAATGTACAAGGTAAGCGGAGTCATTACCAGCATAAAAAGCAACGCCAGCACATTTGTCAAGTCAATATGAATTTTAAAAATCATATTGAGTCCTATGATAAGTTCAAGGGTGGAGAGCGCAATGGCAATAGGAAAAGCATAATCGGCCATCGATTCAAAGAATCCTCCGAAATTATGTAGATAATCTTCAATCTTATACGTAGAGCCGAGCGGATCAATCGCTTTTACAAAGCCTGAAAAAACAAAAACGACACCAAATAGTATGCGTCCTATTTTTAAAGAAATATCTCCGGCTGTTTGCAGGTTTTTATTCATGTTCGTAATTAATTAAATGAGATATTCCCAAGCCACGAATAATATTGGTTGGGCATTTAGCTATTTTTTAATCTGGTATCAATGAACCAATCCAGTTTTTCAGGAAACTTTAGTTGGCTTCATTTAGTTTAATCAGTCCAAAGACTGCATAATTAATCATATCGAAATAGTTAGCATCAATCCCTTCGGAAATCAATGTTTTACCCTGGTTATCTTCAATTTGTTTGGTGCGATAAATTTTCATCAGAATCAGGTCGGTGTACGATTCCATGCGCATAGTGCGCCACGCTTCGTCATAATCGTGATTTTTGTCCATCATCAACTTCTTGGCTTCCTGCACATATTTGGTGTAAAGTTCCACGCCTCGTTCGTAAGTCAAATCGTCGGTTTCCGAACAGCCCAATTCCAGTTGAATCAGACCGATAATACCATAATTTACAATGGCAATCAACTCCGAACGAATTCCTTCGTCGATTTTCGAAACGCCCTTGGTTTCGATGCTTCTGATTCGATTGGCTTTGATAAAAATCTGGTCGGTAACCGATTGAGGACGCATAATACGCCACGAAGCGCCATAATCTTTCATCTTCTTTGTGAAAATATCACGGCAAATAGCGGCAACCTGGTCGAATTGTTGGTCGGTGTGGCTCATAATGATAGGCAGTTTTTTTGGAGCAACAAAGGTACAATTTTTTGTTGAAATGAGCAATCAATAAGAGTAGTGTCTTTCTGCCAATTTATTAAAAACAGATTATTCCTACCAATATGTATTAATGGAATAGCAATACTACCTAAAAGTAGAATTTAAGCTTTCATTTCAGAGAAACAATTCTGCTAACTTACTGATTTTATATGCGATAATCACTTGGTATATTTATTGACTAGCTAGCCTGCATATCTATGAATTTTCAAACTAAAATATCAAATTAATGGACAAAGAACAATCACCCGTAAGCCCCGTTGAGTTTTACGAATTAGAGAAAGTGAGATTTATCATCAAAGATGGTTGTGGACTTGATGTTGCCTACGCCTACGAAGACCTAGTTTTTTCGGAACATGGAATATTTATCCTTCAATACGCCGGCTCAACCACAAAAAATATGTTCTGCTGGTTCAACAAAGATTGCATCGAAAGCGACCGGCTTTCCTTATTCAAATCACTAACCACATCGGCTAATTTAAACAAAATAAAAGTTGAATACAAAGGTCGGTTTGAAATGATTCAGAAAGAGGAAGAGGAACAAATAGACCTGCGTTTTATTGAGTCAGGACTGGCTTAAAAGCTGATTTATAGCATCGACAGTTCAATATTATTTATGGTTTATGAGTCAAAAGAATTGTGAAAAGTTGCTGCATAGTTAGGTTTTACAGATATTTTTTTCGATATTTGTAATATAAACACCTGCAAACTATGATTCGATTCGTACAATTAACCCTTTTATTTCTTCTTGTTTTCAGTACAATTGCTTCTGCCCAACAGCGTGGAAATGCCTCCTTTTACAGCCACCGGATGCATGGACGACACACGTCGGATGGCGGAAAATATCATCCTGACAGCCTGACTTGCGCCCACCGCTCCTACCCTTTTGGCACAATATTAAGAGTTAGAAACCCAAAAAACGATAAACAAGTTATCGTAAAAGTGACCGACCGCGGTCCACACCAACGAAGACTATTGATTGACTTATCCTACAGTGCAGCCAAAGAGCTCGATATCGTACGAGCGGGCATTGCAACAGTGGAAATAACCAAATTAGATTCAATGCCTCCAATAATTCCACCGTTCCTTAATGTTCCATTTCCAATTATTACGGTTACTAAAACTGTAGCAATTAAACCTTTGAGCTAACACAGCCAAAACAGCATTCTACTTATTTTTCATTTCGAACATTTTAATAGCAATTAAAATGCGGATCCTCACACCTTTTTACAATATCCTGAATAACCTGCAAAATAATTCACGGAATAATTGTAAAAATAAAATAATTTTCTCACCTTTGCTCCACTCATTTAGCACATCTCACTCATTAAAGTCGCAATATATAGTCACATTTAATCCTTCAAGAATATGTTAAAACGACCTCTGATTACATTATTGTTCTTTCAACTAGTATTTCTAAATAGCATTTCGGGTGAAAACCAACAAGATTACAAAAAAGGTTGGGAAGCTTTCTCATCCAATAACCGGGCTGAAGCGCGAAAATACTTTAATCAGGCATCGACCAACCCCGAAACAAAATCGGATGCTTTTCTCAGCCTTTGCCTGCTGGACTGGAACGAGTTCAAGTACAATGCCGCATTCGAAGATTTCCGGCAGTTTTATACTTCCAGCTCCAATCCATACCCCTATTTATATGCCATGAGCTCCCTTCCGTTTCTGTTTGACTCGAGTGATATCTTAGCTCAAAACAGGGTTGATTTCTTCGAAAAAATTGCTGCTGATCCAAAAATGAACGGAACTCTGAAAGCCATGATTTGTGAACGGCTGGGTTCTTATTACGAAGGCACCAATAACGTCAAAAAAGCGAAAGAATTATACGCGAAAATGGGCGCCCTCAATCGCTGGCAGGTTCTTGGAACTTTTGACAACACTTCGGGAAGCGGATTCTCGAAAGACTGGGGAGCTGTAGGCAAATCAGCACAAACTGACGTTTTCAAAAACAAAGTTGATGCAGACATCAAATGGTTTACTCCAACTTGCAACAAGCCGAACAACTGGTTTCATTTTGAATATTATTTCGTGCTAAACAGCACCATTATTTACACACAAACATTTGTAAACAGCCCATTGGCACAAGAAGTTTATCTGCGGGCAGGTAATTCCGGTTCGATGAAAATATGGGTAAACGATGCGTTGGTTTCAACTGTTTCCGATGAACGTAATTGCGATTTGGACATTTATGCTTACAAAATCAAATTAAACAAGGGTGCTAACCGTATCCTCGTTCAAACCGGTCAAAGCGAAATCGACAACGCCAACATTCTGATCAGGCTGACTGATGCGAATGCCAATCCTATTCCGGGATTGACCGACAGTGAAATTAATGCTGAATACACCAAATCCACCAACCAGCCAACCAATGAATTATTACCCTTTTTCGCCGAGAAATTCCACACCGACAAAGTAAGTGAGTCTCCTTCAAATCCTTTGTATTACTACATGTTGGCCGAAACTTATCTGCACAACGACAAAGCATACGAAGCCACTAAGGTGTTGAAAAAACTCGAAGAAACAACTTCGACATCCACCTTATGCTCATACCGGTTAGCAGAAGCTTATTCGCGAGCCAAAAACCGTACGGATTATGACAAAGAAATGGGTAACATCAAACGTCTGGATCCAAGCTCTTTCCTTGGACTGCAAGAGGCTTATAACGAAGCTGTAAAATCGGAGAAATATACTGACGCCGAAGATATTTGTAAAAAAGCAAAAGAGTTGTATGGCGAAAACCCTACCACCGACGAATGGGAAATAAATATCGCATCCTATCAAAAGCGCTATCAGGACGTTATGGCTATGGCTAAAACATTTTATAAAAAGTATCCAAGCAAGATAGATTACATGAAACTGAATTTTACGATAGAAAAAAACACATCGAATAATCCCAAATCGGCAGTTGCAATCATCGAGAACTTCTGTAAATCATATTTCAATTCAAGTGCTTTGGATTTATTATCCAAAACATATATCGAGCAAGGTAATTCGGAAAAAGGACTGGCAGTGCTCAAACAGCGGCTTGATAACATGCCGTATGCCACCGGATACTGGGATGACTTAACCTCGGTTTTATTCAGAATGCAGAAGTATAAAGAAGCACTCACCACAACCGATCAAATGCTTGCCCTTTCGCCAACGTTATCGGGAGTTTACAACATGCGTGGATATATTTATAAAAATCTAAAAGAAGAGAACAATGCTATCGACAATTTCAAAAAATCGATCTATTACGGCCCTACTTCGTACGATTCCCGCACCCAGTTAAGGCTGCTTCAGAACAAAAAAGAGTTGAACGAACTGTTTCCCAAAAATAATCTGAATGAATTGATCAAAAATGCACCTTCGGCTACCGAATACCCGCAGGACAACTCAATAATACTACTGAACGATTATCAATCTATCATTTACCCCGAAGCTGCCAAAGAATACAAATATGAGATAGCCGTAAAAATATTAAACCAATCGGGCATTGAAAGCTGGAAAGAGTATAACGTAGGCTACAACGACAACACCCAGAAGCTCCTGATTGACAAAGTGGAGGTTATAAAATCGAATGGCACCAAGGTTAAAGCAGAAACCAACAACGACAACAAAGTGGTATTTACCAACCTGGAAGTAAATGATGTGCTTCACCTGATATATCGCGTCCAGGATTTCTCAACAGGTAAGTTGTCTAAGCATTTCTTCGATCATTTTCTGTTCCAATACAACATTCCTTCGCTTATCAACCGTTACAGCATATTAGCTCCCAAAGATAAAACTTTCGATCGCCTGATTACCAACGGCAAAGTAGAACCGAAAATAACTGAAGTGGAAGACATGAAACTCTACCAATGGGAACTCGACAACCAAACGGCTGTAAAAACCGAACCATTTATGAGCGCGCTGACCGATGTAGCTCCGACATTCTACTGCAGCAGCATTCCTAACTGGAAATACGTAAGCGATTGGTACAAAGATTTGACTTACAGCAAATTCAACACCGATTACGTACTCAAAGAAACGGTTGCCAACATATTGAAGAACAAAGAAAACAGCAGCCAACTTGAAAAAGCTAAGCTTTTCTATAACTATATTCTCGAAAATATAAGTTATTCCAGTGTCGCGTTTTTGCATAGTAATTTTGTGCCACAAAAAGCTTCGAGAACTATCACCACCCGGTTAGGCGATTGCAAAGATGTTTCAACACTTTTCGTAGCATTGTGCAACGAAGTAGGTATAAAAGCTAATTTGGTGCTAATCTCAACCAGAAACAATGGCAATAAAACAATGCCGCTTCCGTCGGTAGAATTTAACCATTGCATTGCCCAACTAAATCTGGATAATAAAACGTATTACCTGGAACTCACCGATAATAAACTACCATTTGGATCGGCATTAACCATTGATCTTAAATCGCAAATCCTGCCGATTCCATTTGCGAACGAAAGCTATGGCGATAAATTGCTGAACATGGATATGCCATTTCGCTTGAAGAATTCAATTAATCGCTTCCACAATATTACGTTGTCGAACAGCGATCTGCTCATCTCGCGCAAATCGGTATATGTTGCCGAAATAGCATCATCGCTTCGCGAAACTTATCGCGACATTGGTAGCGAAGAACAGCTGAAACATATGAGCCAGGCAATAGCTTCGGATTTTACAGTTCCAATCAAAGTTACTGATTTAAAATTTCAGAACCTCGACAATTTACAGGACAGCCTGATAATCAATTATAAAGTTGAGGTGAAAAATGTATTACAAACAGTTGCAGGAATGAAGATACTAAACCTGCCGTGGACGGAAAAAATCAGTTCGTTGGAAGTAGTGACATCGGAAACCCGAAAATATCCAATTGAGTTATGGTCATACATGATGGAAGATATCAACAACGAAGAAATCATTGTAACGTTGCCAACCGGAAAAAAATTCGTGGAATTGCCGGTAGATGTTAGCTTTGACTGCGCAAATGCCAGCTATAAACTGACGTTCGACACCAAAAATCCGGCAAAAATCATTGGACATCGCACCATGATACGAAAATCTGAACAAGTAACACCGGCGGAATATCTGGCATTCAGGGATTTTATCAACCGTGTAAGCGAATCGGACAATAAATCATATGCAATAAAATAGTTTATCCAGCATAGCTCAAAAACACCAATAGAGAAGTATCGTTTAAAGCGTTGCTTCTCTATTTTTTTATCATTTCAATTTTTCATATTTTGCAACACGTTAACTACAGTCAAATCTTATATTTACAATAATCGTTGTATCTTTGCGCCTTGTTTTTTCAACAATCTCAAACAGAATAGATTTTATAGATAATGGGTATCGAAAAAGGGATATTTCAGCGAACAGAACTGCTCATCGGAAAGAGCAAAATGGACAAATTGCGTGAAAAGCGTGTAATCATTTTCGGAATTGGCGGCGTAGGAAGCTGGTGTGCCGAGAGTCTGGTTCGTAGTGGAATAAGTCAAATGACCATTGTCGATTCAGATCGCGTGTGTGTAACCAACATCAACCGGCAACTCATGGCAACTACCAAAACGGTTGGCAAAGTCAAGACCGAGGTGCTGAAAGAACGTTTGCTCGAAATCAACCCTACCGCCGAAATCACTGCCCTGCAAAAAATATATAGTCCCGAAAACTACGAATCGTTTGAACTTGAATCGTACGACTTTATCATTGATGCTATTGACAGCCTCGCAAACAAGGTTCACCTAATTCAGGAAGCTACAAAAACCAATGCTACTTTCTTCTCATCAATGGGAGCAGCCCTAAAAATGGATCCAACACGTATCAAAGTGACTGAATTCTGGAAAGTACAAGGTTGCCCGCTTGGCTCAGCTTTACGAAGCAGATTGAAGAAACAAGGCGGGGTAAGCAAAAAGTTCATGTGCGTTTACAGCGATGAACTACTTCAGAACTTAGGCGAAAACGCTTCGTGCGGAACTGAAAAATGCATGTGCCCGAAAGCCATTGCCGGCCCCGGAGATCCTGACCTGGTAAACCACGAATGGTGCAGCCTGAAAGCGAAGATCAACGGTACAACTTCGTACATGCCTGCCATGTTCGGCATGACCATTGCCGGATTGGTAACACAAGCGATTTACAACGAAGAATAAAATCGGCAACGCAGTTTTGTCTGCCTGCATCGTACATACTACTTTCAAAAATATCAAGCCTATTGTTACAAAAAAAACATGCTTGATATTGCCTAAAACCTAACGTGGTTTCCATCAACATCAAGCTAGATGTTGATGGAAACCACGCTTGTTATTGATCAAAACAAGGGAGATTGCTATTGCAAAATACAGATAAGCCGAATGGGCTGCAAATTTCCGTGTTTATTACCGAACGGTCAATTTACAACTATCAAACATTAAATTAGTTGCATTATCTCATATCCAGCATTTTTTCAACAATAATTAAATAAAAAAGCCAATATTCACTTGTGGTTTTTCATTTTTTTTATAAATTTACCCCGTAAAATGCCGGATCAACATGAAAAATTTAACCAACCCATTAAACAGCAACTCGCAAAATCAGGATAATGATGAACTGTTGAAGAAAGACCAATCGGAAACAGACATTCTGAACGCCGAGAAAGAACTGATTAAACTCAGCGAGACCTTTCTTTCGTCACTACCCTACCCTGCCATGTATGTCAGACGAAAAGACCGCATTGTAATAGCTGCAAATAATATTGCATTGAGTTTCGGTGCCAGAATTGGTGAACATTGCTGGCGGGGATTTGGAAAATCGGAGTTTATTTCGGATAAGGATTTCAAAGTTGCTGCAAAATACCCAAATCTCGTTCCTGAGAAGTTCAATATTCAATGTACTTTTTGTCTTGGAGATCAATGTATTTTGGAACCTCAAGGTCAAAAAAAATCTGAAGTCAAAGCATTTGGACGATTCTGGGATACATATTGGATTAAAGTAAGCGATGATATTTTCCTTCATTATTTGATTGATATAACCGAACAGAAGCAATTGGAAGAATCACTTCGGGAAAGTGAACTCTTTTTAAAACAAACCCAGCAAATTGCAATGTTAGGAACTTACAAGCTTGACTTCTCAACAGGTATTTGGCAAAGTTCCGAGATTCTGAATGAAATTTTCGGAATTGACACCAAGTTTATTAAAAATTATGATAGTTGGATGGAGGTTGTGCATCCGGATTGGCAAGAAAAAGTGAAAGATTATTTCAACAACGATGTTCTTGG